>JANMWP010000064.1:0-1582 GCA_031394065.1 Chitinophagaceae bacterium | reverse complement strand
GCGCAAAGGAGTACTGCCACCTCCGCCAGGCAAATAATCTAATAATGAATTCAAAAAAATGACCGGCAGATTTACTGACCGGTTATTTTTTTGCTCCACTGGCAAGTGTTTGCCTCTTCAGTTCTTCCGGTTTGTAACCGGATTTAAAAACGAAATCTGTAAGCTATAAGTTTGCTACTGTTTACCAGGTAAGATTAATTATTTTTTGTCAATGTAAACAATGCCTGGCACCCGCTGGTTGCCGGATTCTGCAATAACAAAACAAGTGTCATTTCGTATTTCAAGTATTTCAACTTTTACCTTCATAGTTTTTTTAAGAGATTCAGATAGAGAATCTCTGCCTATGATATGTTGATCAAGAAAAGTTAATTCATAGGTACATGGGCTTGTCCAGCTTATTTTAAGATTTACAAAGTCGCCGGTTTTTCCAATAATTTCTTTTTGAATTGAATCAGTTCTATGAATTCTGTATACAGTCGGATCTCCCTGTGATTCATGAAGGAATTCACCTTTTTTAAATTTATCACAATCAGTTTTGGAAGCCTTGCGTTCATGGGCTGGTTGACAGGAAGTATACAGGACTAAAATAAAAAATACGTATTTCTTCATGTGTTGGTTGGTGTAAAAAACGTTGTTGCTTTTTCAAATTTAATTCAATTTGTGTTCCAGCGGGGTTTTACGCCGGAATGTTGTTTGTTATAGAGCGTGCTGTGAAAACCCCGCTGGGACTAAATGAAATCCCTAATGCTTCAAATGGTGCCGGGTAATTTTGTAAAAGATAAACAGGCGAAAACCAAGCATACAGGCAGCACAAAACAAAACTGCTGCAAGGCAAAAGGCTGATAAATCATATCTTTCTAAAAAATGTAAAAACATCCATAAAATAAAAAAGATAGTAGTCATTAAATCGAAAAACCGACTAATAGCATTCATAATTGACAAATTTAAAACCTGAAGTATAATACCGGATATTGTATTACTTAGTGGATTTAAATAGGGTTGGTCTGTTGCCCGATGGGGGAGCTTGCGGGGATTGAATGAACAAAGTAAACAGAATATTTGAAATATCAAAGCAAATTCCTCAAAACAGTAGGTCAGCCAACTAAAAGGGAGGCAAGCCCGCTAAACTCTTAGGCTCACTTATAAAAAGACAAAATCACAGCTGTTTCAACAGCAACTGCCAAACCGGGGAAGGCATTTTTTCATCAAGATAAAGACCGGGTCTTATAATTTTGATGGCATAAAAACAGTTTAGTTGAATAAAGAAAATTAAACATCGGCCTCATTAAATGATAATGTAATACTGCTTTTGGCAGTTTGTACTTTTCGGCAGTTGATACCTGCTTTATCCAGCATCAGCCTGGATGCTTTGGCGGTATCGCTGCCTGCATATTTATCCGACAGGTAAATAACTTCGGCAATGCCGGATTGTATAATGGCTTTAGTACATTCATTGCAGGGAAACAGGGCTGTATAAATTTTGCAGCCCCGCAGATCCATACCAATATTATTTAAAATAGCATTTAATTCTGCATGGCAGATGTAAGGATATTTTGTATTCAAAAAATCACCTTGTTTTTCC
>JANMWP010000043.1:0-7862 GCA_031394065.1 Chitinophagaceae bacterium | reverse complement strand
TGCTTTAACCATTACTATGTCCTGAAAATAATCAGTTGCCTTGCCAAAATATTTCAATTTGCTTTTTGCAAACTCTGCTGCAATAAAATCAGCAGCTTTATCTATACCGGGGGTAAAGGTTTTGCGGCCCTGCATATCATCTGCCGATAGTATTTTTTCAATACGCTCCACTTCACCGGCATTAATAATCTTATCAATGTTCTGCCCAAAAGAAAACAGGCATATAAAGCCTGCTGTAAGTGTTAAGAGTGTTTTTTTCATGGTTAAAAAAGTCAAAAGTAAAAAATCAAAATTCAAAAAAAGGGAAAGCTAATAGTCATTGGTCATTAGTTATTAGTAGAGTGCTAAAACTCATAACTCCTAACTCATAACTCATAACTGAATCAAAGACTCATCATCTCTTTAAACTTTACCGCCTGCCTGCGGCTTACTTCAATTTTTTCGCCGCCCTGCAGTTCAAGCAGTAATCCACCGTTAAAATAAGGTTCAATCTTTTCAATCATGCGCAGGTTTACAATATGTTTGCGGTTGGCACGGAAAAACATTTTTTCATCCAGTCTTTCTTCCAGCGCATTCAGCGATTTTAATATTAATGGTTTGTAGCTGCCAAAAAATACTTTGGCATAATTGCCCACACTTTCAAACAACCGTACTTCGCCCAGTTTTACAAACCAGCAACGTTCGCCGTCTTTAACAAATACCTGGTCTTTATCGGTTAAAGTACCCCGGTTAATGCCGGCCATGGTTGCAGCCATTTCTTTTTCATCGGCCAGTTGTAATTTTTGAATGGCATCGGCCAGGCGCTTGGGTTCTACGGGCTTCATCAGGTAATCCAGTGCATTTACTTCAAAAGCTTTTAATGCATATTCATCGTAAGCTGTTGTAAAAATTACATGGGGTGCACTGTCCAGTTCGGTAAGCATATCAAAACCGGTTTTGCCCGGCATTTGTATGTCTAAAAAAATAAGATCGGGACTCAGGTTTTCAATTTTTTCCAAACCCTCATCTGCATTGGCAGCTTCGCCAACCACTTCAATTTCCGGAAATTCTAAAAGTAATTTTTTTAATTCATTCCTGGCTAAGCGTTCATCATCAATTATTAAAGCCTTCTGCATAATATGTAAAATTTTGAGTTGATTTTTTTATTGTAGTGTATCAGTTTGAAAAGTTGTCAGGCTGAGCTTGTCGAAGCCGGTATAATTTTTTTATGTAACCCGCCTTCGACAAGCTGCTAATGACAAGTATTTTAAAAGGTTGATAAACAATTTTTTACAAAATTGAATTTAGCCACAAAGGCTCTAAGACACTAAGGAAAAATGCGTAGCATTTTTTATACTTCGTGCCTTTGTGCCTAACCTCTTTTCGCAGCGAAGCTGAGAAAATTCTTTATTACTGTCATTGGCAACCTGTCCCGACTTTTCGGGAAGAGCTTAAATTTTTCTTTTATAAGTGCCTCAGGCTGACAGCTCACTTATGAAAGTGGTAATTCAAACTGAAGCACTCCTATTTTTTTAAACAAGAACCGGTAAAGAAACTTTTGATTCAACCATGGCAGTATTTAAATTCCTGATTTCAAAAAC
The DNA here is from genome assembly GCA_031394065.1 of Chitinophagaceae bacterium. Lineage (GTDB taxonomy): Bacteria > Bacteroidota > Bacteroidia > Chitinophagales > Chitinophagaceae > Ferruginibacter. The sequence continues at coordinate 6,282 of JANMWP010000043.1, read as the reverse complement.
AGCTTTTCCCTGGTACATTAAATTTAATCTGTCCTGCGTACTTTTTATACCAAAGCCGTCGCCATTGATATTTTTTAATAACTGCCCTGTATTTTGTACCTGCAACTCCAGTGTATTATCTTTAAAAACAGCAACAATACGAACTACGCCACCCAATATCTGTTTGCTGATACCGTGCTTAATAGCATTTTCAACCAGGGTTTGCAGCATCATGGGCGGCACCGGCTGTTGCAGGGTATCTTCATCAATATCAAATTCAATTTTTAATCTTTCTTCAAAACGCATTTGCTCAAGTGCCAGGTAATCTTTTACAATATCCAGTTCTTTTTCAAGCGGTACCGTTTCCGATTTTTCGGCCTGCATACTGCTGCGCAGGATATTACTTAATTCAGTGATTGCCCTTCTGGCACGTTTGGGGTTTTCATCCACCAGTGCACGTATGCTGTTGAGCGAATTGAAAATAAAATGAGGATTGATATGAGATTTAATGGTTTTTAATTCCAGTTCTTTTACAGTTGATTCCAGTTTTAAGCGGTCAAGCTGATCTTTCCTGTTTTTTTCTACATAATGATAAACAATATAGATCAACATCCAGATGGCAATCAACATCAGCGTATAATAAACACCTACCAGGTCCGATTTATTTTCATACATCCACTCTCCTTTTTTATTTCTGGTCCAGCCGGTTGCTTTTTTTATTTCTGAAATTCCTTTTTTTACAGAAGTGTCTTTGCTGAAAGTGTTTATTTTGTAGTAAGCCAGTGAATCCAGGCCAAACTGTTTTTCCATTTTTACAGCTTTGTCCAGTTTTTGGTTGTTGTGGTATGTTTCGTAAGAGTATCCTGAACGGGCTTCAATATAATCACTGCCATAATATAATAAAGTACCGGTTGCACCAACTGATATGATGAACATAAAAAAGATGCGGTTAAAAGAAAACTTGAGCCAGTTTGTTTTTTTAATGATGAACCGAAGCAGGTGTGTTGCTAATATCCCCGATACCAAAAGAATACAAAGGCTGATTAAAAATTGCTTTTGACCACCCTGTTCTTTAAACCGGTCGCCAAAAACAACAAAATTAAAATACAGTAAAATTAATCCCCAAACACCCCAACCGGTTATCTGGCAAAGCCAATATCTGATATTCATTTTACGCATACTGCAATATTACCACTCAATATAGTGAATTTAGGGGCTGTTTTCTATTAATGGTGAAATGGTGGGGTGAGAGGTTAGCTGCAACTGGGGTGTATTTAAAATTGTCGTAAGGGTTGCCAACCTTTTAAAAGTCTATTTCAACTTAAGAACTCATTTATCAAGGTTGGCAACCCTTTAATCAAGTGCGACAATTTTAAATGCACCGTGCAACTGACTGTTTAATAAATTTTAGTGATTTATGATTAGTTTTACAATATCGATTAAAAATAATACATGTCCAATCCCAATTTAAATAGTGAATCTGAGTTTTTAAATTCTGCCGAAAAGGAATTTGAAAACACCATCCGGCCTTCGGCTATTGATGATTTTTCGGGCCAGAGCCAAATCATTGATAACATCACCATTTTTATTAAAGCTGCAAAAATGCGTGGTGAGGCGTTGGATCATATCCTGTTTCATGGTCCGCCGGGATTGGGAAAAACAACCCTGAGCCGTATTGTGGCCAATGAACTGGGCGTAAACATCAGGGAAACAAGCGGCCCTGTAATTGAAAAGGCAGGCGACCTGGCCGGCTTACTTACCAATTTAGAAACCAATGATGTGTTATTCATTGATGAAATTCATCGGCTGAGTACCGTGGTAGAAGAATATTTATACGCCGCCATGGAAGATTTTAGAATTGATATTATGATTGACAGCGGCCCCAATGCCCGCAGTGTACAAATTAATCTGAATCCGTTTACATTAATTGGCGCAACAACAAGAAGTGGTTTGCTCACTGCTCCATTGCTCTCCAGGTTTGGTATAAAATCGCGGCTGGAATATTATGATGCGGTTACGCTTAAAAATATTATTCTGCGGTCATCAAAAATACTGGGCACTAAAATTACAAGCGATGCTGCTGCAGAAATTAGTGGCCGCAGCCGTGGTACACCCCGTATTGCAAACGGCCTGCTGCGCCGGGTACGTGATTTTGCACAGGTTATCGGCAATGGTGTAATTGATTTGGGTATTACAGAGCATGCATTAAAAGCGTTGAATGTAGATAAGCATGGATTGGATGAAATGGACAACCGCATTCTGCATACCATCATTGATAAATTTAAAGGAGGCCCCGTAGGTATTACCACCATTGCTACTGCTGTTGGAGAAGAAGTGGGCACGCTGGAAGAAGTGTATGAACCCTTTTTAATACAGGAAGGTTTTTTACAACGTACAGCCAGGGGCAGAGAAGCCACTGCAAAAGCTTATGAGCATTTGGGTAAAAAAACAGCTTTTGGCGGCAGCGATAATTTATTGTTTACAGATACCAAATAATTATTTCTGTTAGATACTTTAATAAAAAAATGCCGCTGTATAGCGGCATTTTATATTTTATGCAGATGAAAATTATTCTGTAACCACCAGCCTGAATCCGTTACCGTGAATGTTCACAATTTCCAGCGCAGGATCTTCTCTTAAATACTTACGCAACTTGGCAATGTACACATCCATACTGCGGCCATTAAAATACGTATCGCTGCCCCATATTTTTTTAAGGGCAATCTCACGGCTAAGCAAATCATTTTTATATTCGCTCAGCATTTTCAGTAATTCATTTTCTTTTGGCGAAAGGGTTTGTGTTTTGCCATCAATAATTAATTCACGCAGGCGAGGATTAAAATGATACTTGCCCAAATCGTATTCAGCATTCACTTCTTCCCGATGCAGCTCTTCATTGCGCTTTAATATTGCTTTAATTTTAAGCAACAATACTTCGCTGTCAAAAGGTTTGGTAATGTAATCATCGGCACCCAGTTTATATCCCTGTATGATGTCGTCTTTCATTGTTTTTGCACTTAAAAAGAACAAAGGCACATCGGGGTTTACATCCCGTATTTCTTCTGCAAGTGTAAAGCCATCCATATTGGGCATCATTACATCCAGCAGGCAAAGGTCAAATTTTTCACGTTGAAATGCAGCCAGGCCAAGCTTTCCGTCTCTTTCCAGTGTTACGGTGTAATCATTTAATTCAAGGTAATTTTTCAATACCATGCCAAGGTTTGTATCATCTTCGCACAACAGAATTTGTGGTTTAATTGGGTCCATTTTTTTTAGGTTTATTAGCAAATAAAATTAAATCAGGTTGTATACAGCGAATATAGTGCCTAATTTTTTGTTAAAGGTAGATTATTGCCACAGAGGCACGGAAGCACAGAAGTTATTTTTTGGTGTATTTTCTGTCTGTCAAGGTTTTTAAAAAGGCAACGATGTCTTTTTTCTCTTTATCTGTTAAACCCAACGGTTGTTTTAGCGCATCATCAATATTGATGGGATTAGAAATAATTTTTTTCGGATTGTTATAATACTCCACTACTTCCTCCAATGTTTTAAACATGCCATTATGCATATAAGGAGCCGTAACGGCAATGTTACGCAGGCCGGGTGTTTTAAATTTTCCACGGTCGGTTTCTTTATTGGTAAGATTGAATAAGCCTGCATCGTTCAGTTCCTTTCCATTGTACAGGCCTATGTTTTTAAATTCATCGTTGGTAAAATCCTCCATACGGTGACAATCAAAACATTTGGCTTTATCGCCCACAAATAATTCCCTGCCTCTTTCTTCTGTAGCTGCTAATTTTTTAAGATTGTTGCTCCAGTCATCAAATTTACTGTCAACAGTTTCCAGTGTTTTTTCGTAAGCAGAAAATGCAGCTGCCAGGTTTTTTGCAGTTGGCTTTTGTCCGAATATTTTTTGAAACAGCATTTTATATTCCCGTGATTGATTTAATCTTGTCACCGCTTCTTCAATGGGTAATCCCATTTCATCGGGGTTTTGTATGGGCATTAAAGATTGTTGTTCCAATGATGATGCCCTGCCATCCCAAAAATAATAAGGCCGGTTTTTCATGTTTAAAACCGATGGGGTATTGCGTTTGGTAAGCTTACCTCCTATGCCAATACTAAAAGCAACCGTATCGGCAAAAGCATATTTTGGTTTGTGGCAACTGGTACAGCTTACCGATGAATCTTTAGAAAGTATTTTTTCGGAAAATAATTTTTTGCCCAATGCAACCCTGGATTTAATATCGACATCTTTATTTTCAAAAAACGAACTGGCTGTTAGTATTGTAATAACAGCTGCAATACATAAAAGCGTTATTTTTCTCATCAATTCAAATTTACACCGGGTAGCTTAAAAATCTGCATTTAGATTTAAATAACTGGTTGTACCTTTCAAAAAATTACTGATAATGGCAAACAAAGAAGCATTTATAGAAGCTATAAAAAATGGCTATACGTTTAAAGGCGAAGCAGTAAAAATTGGAGCTGCTATGTTAGATGGTGAGTTGGTACCCGAAGCTGGTATTTATCTGCCACTTAAAACTTTAAACCGGCATGGACTTATTGCAGGTGCAACCGGTACCGGCAAAACAAAAACCCTGCAGGTTATCAGCGAGTTTTTAAGTGATAACAGTGTGCCGGTTATGATGATGGATATTAAAGGCGACCTGAGCGGCATAGCAGCCATGGGTGCCTTAAACGATAAAATAAAAGACAGATACCAGAAGCTGAATATTGAATACAAACCGGCTTTGTTTCCTGTTGAACTAATGACCTTAACCGGGCAGAAGGGTGTACACCTGAGAGCAACAGTAAGTGAATTTGGGCCGGTATTATTAAGTAAGATTTTAGAACTGAATGATACACAAGGCGGCGTGGTAGCCATGATATTTAAATACTGTGATGATACTAAACTGCCTTTGCTCAACCTAAAGGATTTTATTAAAGTGCTGCAATACATTGGTGATGAAGGCAAGGCAGAAATTGAAAAAATTTATGGAAAAATTTCAACTTCATCAACCGGCACCATCCTGCGTAAAGTGATTGAACTGCAGCAACAGGGTGCCGATATTTTTTTTGGCGAAAGAAGTTTTGAAGTAGATGACCTGATGCGTATTGCAGATGATGGCCGCGGTATGATCAGCGTATTGCGTGTTACTGATCTGCAGGATAAACCAAAACTGTTCTCCACTTTTATGTTGCAGATGCTGGCCGAACTGTATGCCAGTTGCCCCGAGGAAGGTGATATGGACAAACCAAAGCTGGTAATGTTTATTGATGAGGCGCATTTGATTTTTAATGAAGCCAGTCCGGCTTTGTTGCAGCAGATTGAAACGATCGTAAAACTGATACGCTCAAAAGGTATTGGTATTTTCTTTTGTACACAAAACCCCATGGATGTACCTGCCAGTGTGTTAAGCCAGCTGGGTTTAAAAGTGCAGCATGCATTGCGTGCCTTTACTGCCGCCGACCGCAAAGTGATAAAACAAACAGCAGAGAACTATCCCGAAACAGCATTTTATAAAACCGAAGATTTAATTACGCAGATGGGAATTGGCGAAGCATTAATTACGATGCTGAATGAAAAGGGTATTCCTACACCGCTGGCACATACCATGCTTTGTGCGCCACGCAGCCGTATGGATATTTTAACAGAAGAGGAGATTGATGCCATCAACACCAAATCGAAAATGGTGGCCAAGTACAACAAAACCATTGACAGTGAAAGTGCCTATGAAATATTAACTGCCAAGCTTGAAGAAGCTGCTGAAAAATCGGCGCAGGAAGAAACGGAGGATACAACCACTTCAAAAAAATCAACAAAAGAAGAAAAATCAACCATTGAAAAAGTAGCAGACAATACCATTGTAAAAAGCATGATGCGTACTGCCGGAACTACAATTGTACGCTCTTTACTGGGTGCTTTGGGGTTGGGGGGGAGGAGCAGGAGTTCGAAAAGCAAGGGATGGTTTGGATAAAACAGTTAAAGATTATTTTTAAGAGCCGGTATAACAACCGGCTCTTCGTATTTTTGCAGTATGATAAAACTCCAGTCTTTATTTAAGCACCGCTTTGGCCCACTGGCCGTGTTGGCGTTGATATTGTTTACGCTGAATTTTATTACCAGGGTAACATTATTAATCATCAGCTGGCCAAACTTGGAGCTGACCTTTCTACGTTTCCTCGGTATCTTTTTCATCGGATTGTTTTACGACCTGGTGGTTTGGAGTTTCTTTGCCATACCGGTTGCTTTTTATTGCTGGCTTATGAAAGACAGCTGGTATCAAAAAAAATGGCAAC
>JANMWP010000001.1:0-6402 GCA_031394065.1 Chitinophagaceae bacterium | reverse complement strand
GGCTTTACGCCATCGGGTAAATCGGCACCGCCGAGCCTGCTCAATACCTGCTGCCTTGCAAAAGCATCATCTACACCATCATCAAAAATAATGCGGATATAACTTAAACCAAAAGCCGAAGTAGTACGCAGGTTTGCTTTTTTTTGTACACTGTTCAACACCACTTCTAATGGAATGGTTACAAATTTTTCTACTTCTTCTGCACTACGCCCGTTCCATTGTGCAATAATTATAATTTGTGTATTGGTAACATCCGGAAAAGTTTCGACTGGTGTATTTTTATAACTGATATATCCGATAACAGCTAAAACCGCCGTCATAAAAAAAACAAAATAGCGGTGCTGTAAACTAAAACGTATAATGCGCTGGATAAATTTATTCATACAATTTCTTTCTGCTTTTCTATAAAATTCAGTAATGCTAAATAGTAGTAATGCCGATGAACGGAGCGTCTCAACGATGTCTCATCAAGGCACCAAAGTCCGTTACCAAATTATTTATCCGATAATTTTCTGTAAACCAATATTTGATTTTGTGTAATTATTTTTTGCCCTTGGTGTAAACCGGTACTTATAAATGTATTATCAGCAACGGTTTTAAGCATGGTAATTTCCTGCACTTTTACATCGTTTTTGTTGCTGAAAACCAACACATAGTTTTTGCCATTTTCACTTATAATGGCACTTGCCGGTACAGCAAGTGCCTGCTTACTTTCGCTGTTGCTGATAATAACATTTGCAAACATTTCGGGTTTTAAGGCACCACTTTTGTTGGCCAATACAATTTTTACTTTCATCACCTTGGTTATGGGGTCAAGCACTTCATTCACTTTATCAACCTTGCCCGTAAATACGCTATCGGGGTATGCAACAGTGGTAACGCTGGCTTTGTAACCCTCTTTTACTTTTGCCACATCTGTTTCAAAAACATTTGCCCATATCCATACATCGCTGATATCGCCGATGGTAAAAAGATTACTGTTATTATCGTTTCGGATAAAATTGCCGGGGTTAATTAATTTTTCAACCACATAACCGCTGCGTGGTGCTGATACCGTGTAACTGCCGTTGGCAGTGGTTCTGCCGCCGCCATTAATCTGTATCTGCGTTTTTATTTTATGGGCATTTGCAACAGCTTTGCTGTAATTTTCTTTTGCTTCCTCAAATTCTTTTTCGCTTGCTATTCCGTTCTTATACAAATGCTCTGCATTTTCCATGCTTCGTTTTGCAATGGAGACATCGTTGCCTGCTACTGACAGATCGGAGTAGTTGCCCGCAATATCAGCACTTTTAATGGTGGCCAGTGTTTGCCCGGCTTTTACATAATCGCCCACGCTAACATTTACACTTAACACCTGTCCGCTGCTGAAGGGATATACTTTTACTACTTTATTTTCATCAAAACTTACTTCGCCACTCAGCTTTACCTGGTCATCAATATTTTTTAATTGCACCGTATCAATTTTAAGCAACTGCATGGTACTGTCGCTGATGAGGGCTTCTTTGGTTTGGGTTGATGTATTAGCAGTTGCGCCATTGCAGGAGTTAAATATTTGTACTACTGCTGCTGAAAGGAATAAAAAGAAAAATACCTTTTTCATTGTAAAATATTTAGAGGATGGTTATGGGTTGATTAGTTACGTAGTTCAGTTCGGCCATTGATTTAACCAGACCGATATGCTGTTCTATCAGTTTAAGCCTAGTGTCTTTATACGAATCCAGAAAATCTGTAAAATCCAGTAAGCTTATCTGACGGGCCTTGTAGCTTTTCAGTACATTTTCATAAAGGTTTTGATAGCTTTCAGAAAAAGAAAGTTGCTGCTGGTTGTTAATGCCCTGGTAGTATTTTATTTTTTGAAATGTGGTGGTTACTTCATTTCTTATTTTATCGGTTTGATAATTTAATTGAACTTCCTGTTGTTTAATGCTGAACTGGCTCGATTTAATATTACCCTGGTTTTTGTTAAACAGGTTTAGCGGCATAGAGACTGTTACGCCAACATAATTTGGTTGGTAACTGCTTAGCCTGTCAAATTCCGGTGCTACAGTAATATCAGGTTTTGCCAGTGCTTTTTGATAAACAAGATTGTGCTGTTGAAAAGATAGTTGTGTTTTTGCTATCTGTACATCGGGCCGGTTGGTATTGGCTAAGTTTACCAGGCTGTCGATAGTTGGTAGTGAAGTTTTTATTAAATCGGGCAAATGATAAGTTAATACCGGCTGAATAAATGAGCTGTCTGTTGATTGCAGCAGCAGTTTTATTTCGCCCTGCAATGGAATAAGTTGTGTGTTGATATTTACCAGTTCGTTTTGAAGGCTAAAGAGCAACGCCTTTAAGCGCATGTTTTCTTTTAAAGAAATATCGCCGAGTTTATATACTTCATTCATTGCTGCAACTGTTTTTTCTACTTCGCTTATTTCAGCATCGTACACATTTTTTATTTTTAGCAAATGCGCTGTTTCAATAAAATCGCTTTGCAGGGTATAGCGCAGGCTTCTTAATATATCTTCAAACTGTTGTTGGGCAATGGTTGTATTATCTGTTGCCAGTTGTGCCAGTTTTGTTCTTTTACCGGCGGTGCGTATGAGTTGCTGCACCTGAATGAATACCTGCCCGTATTGCTGGCCATCTTGCGTTTTATACCTGAAAAATTTACCGTCGTAAACACTCTGGTCTGTTATCAAAACAGGATTATCCCAAAGTTTTGCCTGCTCAATCAAAGCCTTGTTTGCATCAATATTATATTTTGCCGATAGCAGGGCAAGGCTATTTTGAAGAAATAATTTTTCGGCCTGGGGAATAGAAAGCCTGAGGGTATCGGTTTTTATATCCTGAGCCTGTATTACCTGTGAGAGTGCAGATAACAATACAATGAATGTTAAAATATAAAAATGCCTCTTTAATAATAATTGCATACCCATTTTTTTATAATACTCTGTAAAATTGCGCCTTGCAAAACTGTCGGTGAAATGGTAGTCGGTGAAATGGCAAAACCTGTCGGTGAGGTATTTAAAAATGTATCAGGTTGAAAAACATCATTTTTTCAACGATTCATTTTGCCTCTTCAGCGAATCAGATTTTCATGTACTTCAATCAAAAGTACCTTTACCAGTATTTAATCAATTGTACTATAATATTTTAAATGGCCATGATAAGAAATACGGTTTTCATTTTTTTTTTCATTTTATTTTCTTCTTTTTCTCATACTGGTAAAAACAATGCAGATGCAATTAAAGGAACCTGGATGAGTACGGAAGGCAACCTGAAAGTAGAAGTATATAAAAAAGGAAACGAATATTTTAGTAAGGTTATCTGGTTTGATGATACAGATGACCTGAGTAATCCGATGGCTACCAGGATGGATACAAAAAATCCTGATAAAACATTGCGTAACCGGAAAATTATTAGTACAGAAGTAATGCATGGGCTGGTTTATAATGCAGATGATGATGAATGGCAGGATGGAATAATTTATGATTGCAGTAGTGGAAAAGAATGGAATGCAAAGGCATGGATTAACAGCGAAGGGGTATTAAAAGTGCGTGGATACTGGCATCTATCTATTTTTGGGCAAAATATCAATTTTAAAAAAAGCTAAAATAAAGCATGAATAATTTCTTAGGATTTGTAACAAAATATGGCGAACAGATGCAGTTGTTTCTGTTTGCAGGATTTCTTTTAGCAGCATGGAATATCGAAATTGCAGCAGGGATGATTATGCACTCCGAAAAGCGTAAACATGCATTAAAGAATATGCCCTTCATTTTTACAAATATACCCGGCCAGTTTTTACTTGGCCTTGCTTTTGTAAAAACAATCCAATTCACAGGCATGCATCATTTTGGGCTGCTTTATTTTTTTCATGTCCATAATACCCTGTTTATTTTTATACTCTCTTTTATCATGCTGGATTTTGGCGAATATATTTACCATGTAATTATGCATAAGATAAAACGGTTGTGGATGGTTCATGCAGTGCATCATTCGGATGAAATATTAGATGCATCAACTACTTTACGTGAACACCCTTTTGAAAATTTTGTACGCTTATCATTTACCTTGCTGTGGGTTTTTTGCAGTGGTACAATGTTCTGGGCTTTAATGCTGAGGCAGGTCATTCAAACATTTACTACGGTATTTGCGCATTTAAATTACAGGTTACCTGCCAGGGCAGACAGGATTATAGGCTGGGTTTTTATTACTCCCAACCTGCACCAGGTACACCACCATTACCAGCAACCATATACCGATAGTAATTACGGTGATGTATTCAGTATCTGGGACAGGCTATTTGGCACTTTTAAAAGAATGCCTGCTAAAAACCTTGTATTTGGAGTAGATACCTATATGCAAAAAGAAGATATCGGAAGTTTTAAATCGATTTTTAAAATTCCATTCGGGAGTTACCGGTTATCAAAAACAAACCAGGCAAAAATTATTGAATTGATACCCAAAAATATCGCTGCTGTAAAAGTAACAGAATCTTATCTGTAATACTACTACGATTGTTTATTCACCAGTTCTTTTTTTATCAGTGCAGCTACCAGACTGCTCCATCCTGTTTGATGTGATGCACCAAGACCCTGTGCAGTATCACCATGGTAATATTCGAAAAATAAAACAAGATTTCTGTTTTCGGGTTTGCTATAAAACCAGGCAGCATTGCCATGCACGGGGCGGTTAGCGGTATCATCCTGCTGAAAAACAGCAATTATTTTTTTGGATAAAGCCTGTGCAATCTGTTGAAGGTTATACCATGTTGAGGAGCCTGTTGGAAAAGCCAACTGAATGGTATCTTTATAAAAAACATACCGCTGGTTAAGTGTTTGTATAAGTAAATAGTTAAGCGGCATCCACACCGGGCCACGCCAGTTACTGTTGCCACCAAACATGCTGTTATCACTTTCGGCAGGCAGGTAACTGATGGAATAATTTGTGTGATTGAGTTGCAGGCTTAAAGGGTGCTGCTGGTGAAATTTTGATAAAGCCCTGATGCCACCTGCAGATAAAAATTCATTTTCATCAAGCATTACCTGCAGCAATTTTATTAACCGCTCCTTAGGTATTAAAGAGATAAGTATGTCGCCATTTTCACTCACCTGTTCGCAAGGCAGAAATTTATTGTTTGTGATGCCATATTTTTTTACATACTGCATACGCTTTTTAAAATCAGGGAGTTTCTGCAGTTGCTCATTTTTAATAATGGCGGCATCAAACAATACACTTAAGCCCACAATGGAACGTACTTTTAACGGCATGCTGCTGCCATCGTTGCTATGCAACCGGTCGTAAAAAAAAATATCTTCTTCATCCCATAAAGCCTCATTAAGCGAAGCTGCTATTAATACAAAATGTTCGTAAAATTTTGTAACAGCATCTTCGTAGCTGTTGTCGGTTTGTGCAATTTCCAATGCCATCTCCATCAGGTTGAGTGCATACATACCCATCCATGCAGTTGCATCTACCTGCTCCAAAGCAGCACCAGGCGGTAAACTGTTACGGTCAATTACACCAATATTATCCAGCCCCAAAAAACCGCCACTGAAAATATTGTTCTCGTTTTCATCTTCCCTGTTGGCCCACCAGGTAAAATTGAGCATCAATTTTTGAAAGATGCGTTTTAAAAAATGAATATCAGCATTGCCATGTATTTCTTTTTCGGTACGATATACCTGTAATGCTGCCCAGGCCTGTATGGGAGGATTTACATCGCTAAAACTCCATTCGTAAGCAGGTATCTGCCCGGCAGGGCTCATGTACCACTCCCTGCATAATAATATCAATTGATTTTTTGCAAATACAGGATCTACCATTGCCATGGGTATGCAGTGAAAACACAGGTCCCAAGCTGCAAACCAGGGATATTCCCACTTGTCGGGCATACTTAAAACATCGGCAATCTTTAAATGTTCCCACCCTGCATTTCTTCCGGTTTTTCTTTCTGCCGGCGGATGCATATTGTTTGCATCACCATCCAACCATCTTTCAATATCGTATTGATAAAACTGTTTGCTCCATAACAAACCTGCAAAAGCCTGCCGTTGTATATTGGCAGCATCTGCCGTAATATCTGCGGATAATAAGTTGGTATAAAATTCATCGGCTTCCTGCTTCCTTGCTTCAAATACCCTGTCGAAGTTTTCATCAAACGGATTAGCCAGTTCGTGTTTTGATAAGCGTAGGAAAATACGTTGTGATTCTTTTGAAGGAATATTCAGCCGGTACACAGGAGAAAATTTTGTGCCTGTGGTTTTATTTTTTAACTGATCATGTAAATCATAGCGATCATGAATCACGGCATCATGAAATGCATCTTTTACAAACGGAGACTGATTGGCGTAACCAAACACCCTTTCGGTATTTGTTTCATTCTCCGTCATCAATGTTTCGCTGGTAACCGAA
>JANMWP010000674.1:0-2770 GCA_031394065.1 Chitinophagaceae bacterium | reverse complement strand
AGCTTTATTCAGCCCATCCCGTTACTACTTAGAATACAATTCCACAATCAGTTGCTCCTTAATATTTTCAGGAACACTTTCCCTTTCAGGATAAGTGATAAAAGTACCCTGAGAAGAAGTCTCATTCCACTCTAACCAGTTAAACTTGGCATTCTTGCCACGTAAATTACCTGTGATAGATGCGTTGGCAGCACTTTTATTTTTAAGGCCAATTACATCACCGGCAACACAACTGTAAGAAGGTATATTAAGAACCTCACCATTTACGGTAATGTGCTTATGCGATACCAACTGGCGTGCAGCCTGGCGGCTTGGTGCAATACCCATACGAAATACGGTATTATCCAAACGGGCTTCTAATAACTTAATAAGATTTTCACCAGTAACACCTTTACGGCGGGCAGCTTCATCAAATGTTTTGCGGAATTGTTTTTCCAGCAAACCATAAGTGTATTTGGCTTTTTGCTTTTCTCTTAATTGCAAAGCATACTCACCTAAAGTTTTACGCTTGCGGTTAGCACCATGCATACCCGGCGGGTTGCTGTTCTTGGTTAACCATTTTCCATTACCTGTAATGGGCTCTCCGAAGATCCTGGAGATTTTTGTTTTGGGGCCTGTGTAACGTGCCATAATTGTTATAGTGGTCTTTTAGTGACGATGCATCATTATAAAGACCTTTTAAAATGAATGATGCACCCGTGTTAAATGTATGATGTTCGATGTACGTTGTTAAATGTGAGCCGGCGTAAACCGTACACCTAACATCGTACATAGTTATTAAACTCTTCTCTTCTTTGGAGGACGACAACCATTATGTGGTAACGGTGTAACGTCTTTGATCATATTGATCTCAATACCATTTTGTGATAAAGAACGGATAGCACCTTCACGGCCACTTCCAGGTCCTTTTACAAATACATCAACTCTTTTTAAACCTGCATCCAAAGCAGTTTTAGCTGCATCGGCTGCTGCCATCTGGGCTGCATAAGGTGTATTCTTTTTAGAACCCCTGAAACCCATTTTACCAGCACTGCTCCAGCTTATTACCTGGCCCTGCTTATTGGTTAAACTGATAATGATGTTGTTGAAACTTGCAGTAATGTGTGCATCTCCGTAGCTATCAACTTTTACTACTCTTTTTTTAGCGGCTGCTTTTGCGCCTTGTGCTTTTGCCATAATTTAATCTAGATAGGTAATCTTTAAAAAATAAATCCCGGAACTAACCGAAACTGAACCAACCCTCCTGCCGACTTCTTTGCAATCTGGTGTTGTTTCAAAATAATTGAAGTCTTATTAAAAGCTAACAGCCAATGGCCGTCAGCAATTATTTTACTTGGTTACTTTCTTTTTACCGGCAACTGTCTTACGCTTACCTTTTCTCTGACGGCTGTTTGTACGTGTACGCTGGCCACGAACAGGTAAACCTTTACGGTGACGTAAACCACGATAACAGGCAATATCCAGTAAACGTTTAATGTTCATCTGTGTTTCACTACGTAACGCACCTTCAGTTTTAAATTCGGTATTGATTACATTACGAATGGCAGTTTGCTCATCATCGTTCCACTCATTAACTTTTTTACTGTGGTCAATTCCAGCCTTGTCTAAAATGTACTGGGCAGTAGAACGGCCAATTCCGTAAATGTAAGTAAGGCCAACTTCGCCTCTTTTGTTTTTTGGTAAATCTATACCGGCAATACGAGCCATATTCTTTTATTTGTTTTTTACATTTTTTTTTAAATACAAATAGACAATTGCGTTATGCAAATTGCCTGTTGCTTATTACCCTTGCTTTTGCTTAAAGCGTGGATTTTTTTTGTTAATTACATACAGCCTGCCTTTTCTTCTTACAATCTTGCAATCTGTGCTGCGTTTTTTAATTGAAGCTCTAACCTTCATGGTTGTTAATTTTTATAGTATTACTAATTAATTTTTGTTATTTATTTATACCTGAAAATAATTCTGCCCCTTGTTAAATCATAAGGACTCATCTCCACACCAACTTTATCCCCTGGTAAAATACGGATATAGTGCATTCTCATTTTGCCCGAAATTGTGGCTAAAATCTCATGGTCATTCTCCAATTTAACCTTAAACATAGCATTGCTCAACGCTTCAATGATAACTCCATCCTGTTTAATAAGTGCCTGTTTAGCCATAATTTTTGGAGCGCAAAGATAGGAGGAATAATTTAATTAACAGCAAAAAACAGTTCTAATTACCAACAAATCATAGGGTTTTCCACAAAAAAAGCGGAAAACTGGTGATTTTTACTGCCTTGAAAGGCAAAAATCAGGAAATATTCAAAAAATACACCCTAAATATTAAAAAAGCAAAAGGGGCATTTCTGATTCATTTACAACAATTAATAAAAAAGACCCTTGGCAAGGTGCCAAAGGTCTTTCCCTTTAAATATTTAATGTTTTAATCAAAGGATTCATCATTCAGATGAACCTTGGTCATTTCGTAAAAATGATTTTGCAACTGGTGTAAATTGATTGGGTGTACTATTTGGCGGTGTTCATCCCGGTACCAGATCTCGAACTTTGAAAAATTATTTTTTGCAGGCAACATCATCCTGAAAGCTCCTTTCATATATTTAACAGTGCCGTCCTCATTTTCCTGTTTGTGAAATTTCAATTTGTCTAATTGCTCATCATCCAGCGCTATCGGACTAAGCTGGTCAAGTTCATACCAAAAATCCTGGGCACCGGTATTTACACAAACCTGTTTTTCGTTGCCATTCAGGTTGGTTACTTCGCCTTGTTTT
>JANMWP010000657.1:0-5103 GCA_031394065.1 Chitinophagaceae bacterium | reverse complement strand
GCAGTTCTTTTGAAGATTTGATACTGGAAATAATTATTAATTTTGATACCGGTATTTGTTTGGCTATTTCGGTACAAACCATGCCGCCAAATGAAAGCCCCATCAGTATTGGGTTTTCTTCTGTAATATTTACACGCATTCTTTTTGCATACTGCTGTATCGTTTCATTGGAATCAGGCATTAACCAAAGAATTACCTGTAGTTTATACCCATTTATTTTCAATTTAGAAAACGCCCTTTCATCTGCTCCCAATCCACTGATGCAATAAATTGTTTTCATACCCCTCTCCCCTGAAGGGGAACTTTAATTGTTACTGAATTATTGAATTTAAACCATATTTAAAGCAAAATATCTTTTTTGTAAATACAACTATCACAAATTACTTCCTAGGTAACACATAATTTTCTACATCTTCCAGCGTAATGGTTTTACCAGACAGGATGATTAACCTTTCAACTACATTTCTTAATTCACGGATATTACCGGTCCAGTTATAATTTTTTAAAGCTTCCATGGCTTTAGCATCCACTTCTTTTTTTGGTTGCCCGTATTCTCCTGCAATAATATCCAGGAAATGTTCAACCAATTCCGGCACGTCATCTCTACGTTCATTTAAGGAGGGCACATGAATGATAATCACACCCAGCCTGTGATACAGATCCAGTCTGAAATTTTTTTCATCTACTTCTTTCAATAAATCTTTATTGGTGGCTGCAATAACCCGTACGTCAACCGAAATATCTTTTTCGGCCCCCACCCTGGTTATTTTACCTTCCTGCAATGCCCGCAATACTTTTGCCTGGGCAGTCAGGCTCATATCACCAATTTCATCTAAAAACAAAGTACCGCCATTGGCGGTTTCAAACTTACCAATGCGTTGTTTTATGGCAGATGTAAAAGATCCCTTTTCATGTCCAAATAATTCGCTCTCTATCAACTCTGATGGGATAGCTGCACAATTCACTTCAATCATGGGGCCTGCATTTCGGTTGCTTTTTTCATGAATCCATCTGGCTACCAGTTCTTTACCCACACCATTCTCGCCGGTTATTAAAACCCGTGCGTCTGTTGGGGCCACTTTTTCAATAGTGTCTTTAATTTTATTAATAGGGCCGCTATTGCCAACCATCTCCAAAGCCTTTCCCACCTTACGTTTCAGTACTTTAGTTTCGGTTACCAGTTTTTGTTTATCCAGCGCATTTCGCAAGGTGATGAGTAGGCGGTTAAGATCAGGTGGTTTGCTGATATAATCAAAGGCCCCTTTTTTTACGGCTTCAACGGCGGTATCAACATTACCATGTCCGCTGATCATAATAACCGGCACATCCGGATTTATCAGTTTTGATTTATCAAGAAATTCAATACCATCAACAATGGGCATTTTAATATCGCAAAGCACCACATCATAGGTTTTTTCTGCAAACTTTTTTAACCCTTCCTCGCCATCACCGGCTTCATCAATTTTATATCCTTCGTAACTGAGAATTTCAGAAAGCGTTTTACGGATTGATTTTTCATCATCAATAATTAAAATATTGGCCATATTTATAAAGGTTTATACCTGCAACAAAGGTATTTCAATTTCAATGTTCCGTTTCAAAAATAATTTATTAAATAATTTAAGGCTATTTGCAACTATAAATAAAAAATGCAGTTGTAAAAACAACTGCATTTAAACAGAAATTAATTATACAGAATGAATTAGTTTTTCAGCTTCGTTGTAATCTCATCCAAAAATCCGTCATACGTTTTTAAAATGCGGCCAAAAGCAGCAAACTGCTCATCTGCACTGAATGGAGTGCCCGATCTGCCTGAATTTTCTGAAACAAATTTAATTTTATAGGAAAGCGGAGATTCTGTTGACATTTTTACTATAACCCGCATTCGCACAGTGTTTGCTTTAAATGTAACACCAATCCAGGAAGTGCGCAAATACCCCGATTTTTCATCATTCATTTCCAATACATCAAATTTACCCAGTATGGTTGCAACAATGATTTTCCATGCCTCATCTTTGGTACGATCAGCTTTTACATTTAATATCAGTTCCTTATTGGCTATGTCGGATTGAATGGATGATGTATAGGATTCATCGGGTTGCAATTTAAAATAATCAGATTTAGGAGGTAGGCCCTGCCCTTTCCTTTTGCAGTAGGTTCTTGATTCCTGCACAAATCCTTCTTCTTTCACCTCTACCGTTAAACATTCATTATAAGGTACTGAAAGTTGATAGGCTCCTGCACCCATTTCAACTCCGTTCACAAAAATTTTGGCTGTTTGAGGAGTTGATGTTATTGAAATTGATGCAGGAAGTAATGCTTCGTCTGGTTTTAACTGGATATAATCCACATTTGGAGGATCATCATAACCCCGTTTATTGCAATAAGTTCTTACTTCACTCATATACCCTTCTTCTTTTACTTCTACAGTAACACAGTTTTTCTTACCAACGCCAACAGTATAGCTGCCCGTACCCCGCAAGCGGCCATCAACATATATTTTGGCAGTAGCCGGTGATGTAGTAATATTTACTTTTTGTGCAGAAGTATTTAAGGTAATTGCAAAAACAATTACAAGCACTATATTAAATACTTTAAAGAATGATTGTTTACTCATAAGCTTAGGTTTTGAATGTTGGGTTAAAGTTATTTAATTCTGATTCTTAAAAGTATGGCTAATTATTCAAAAGTAAAACTTGTATTTTCTATTTTTTTATTTAAACCACCTTTTTTAAGGAGGGTTAAATCACCTTTTATACAATTAATTTTTAATTACTGTGATTTAATCCATTTAATACATGGATGAAAATATTAACATTACTCTTGTAAATTAAATTTAAAAGAAACAGCTTTAACAGATCATTTATATGGATTTGCGTTGGTAATGATTTAACCGGTTTATCCATGATTGATTTTATCAAATTTTTGAAATCTTGGCATTTGCCATTACTTTTGCCAACCTGATTCGGGATGTAGCGCAGCCCGGTAGCGCACACGTCTGGGGGGCGTGGGGTCGCAAGTTCGAATCTTGTCATCCCGACCAAAAAAAGTTAGGTTTTTCAACCTGACTTTTTTTTATGATATTTGCGAAATCTCTTTTAAATAATGAAGCTATTACTCAAGCAGGCAACAATCGTTTCTCCCTCCTCTCCTTTTAATGGGCAAATAAAAGATATTTTAATAACCAACGGCGTAATTACAACCATCAGCAACAGCATTACTGATAAAGCAGACCAGGTAATTGAGCAAACCGGGTTGTGTGTAAGTATTGGCTGGATGGATGTGTTTGCCGATTTTGCTGACCCGGGTTTTGAACAAAAAGAAAACATAGAATCCGGTGCAAAAGCAGCTGCAGCAGGTGGTTTTACAGATGTTATGCTTATTCCCAACAGCTATCCGGTGGTTGATAATAAATCGCAGGTTGAATATGTTGTTCAAAAAGCTAGGCAGGCTGGCATCAATATTCATCCAATTGGTGCGGTATCTAAAAATACCGAAGGAAAAGAGCTTTCAGAAATGTATGATATGCGCCAATCCGGTGCTTTGGCTTTTAGTGATGGTATTAAAACGGTTCAAAACTCAGGCCTTGTTTTAAAGGCGTTACAATATGTAAAAAGTTTTGGCGGAACCATCATTCAAATACCGGATGATGCTGGTATTGGTACCAACGGGTTAATGAATGAAGGCATTATATCAACACAAATGGGCCTGCCCGGTAAACCATTGCTTGCCGAAGAGTTGATGGTTGCCCGTGATTTAAAGCTGGCAAGATATGCCGACAGCAAAATTCATTTCACCGGTATCTCTTCGCCAAAAAGCCTGGATTACATTAAAAGATCTAAAGAAAGCGGCATTCAGGTAAGCTGTTCCATCACCCCATACCAGGTTTATTTTTGTGATGAAGATCTGCAGGGGTATGATACAAACCTCAAATTAAATCCACCGCTTAGAACAAAGGCGGATATGTTAGCCGTTAGAAAGGCATTACTTGATGGAACCATCGACTGCGTTGCATCTCATCACCTGCCACAGCATTGGGATAATAAAACCTGCGAGTTTGAATATGCGAAACCCGGTATGATCAGTTTGGAAAGCATGTTTGCAGTTTTAATGAGTTGCGGATTGCCGGCAGCAGATTTTGTGCAGATGCAAACCATCAATATCAGGAATATTTTTGGCTTACCCATCCCCGAGATAAAAGAAGGCGAACCGGCTTCACTTACTTTATTTACTCCTGATAATGAATTCGTTTTTGAAGAATCCATGACCAGATCCAAATCGAAAAATACTCCTTTTACCGGTAAAAAATTAAAAGGAAAGGTTGTGGGAGTAATTAATAAATCGAATATTCAACTGAACACATAAAATGCTTAAAAATTTAAACGCTACAAGAAAAGGATTGATTACAGGTGCTGTTATGATTGCACTGTCACTGATCTTTTTTTATTCCGGTCAACCATTTGACAGCCCGTTACAATACGTGATCTACATCGTTTACGCAGGCGGAATTATCTGGGCTGTTTATGAATTCTCAAAATCGGAAGAGAATACCAATAAATTTGCCGCTTTTTTTTTACAGGGTTTTAAATGTTTTATTGTTGTAACCTTGATGATGGTGGTTTTTACATTTGTATTTAATAAACTGCACCCCGAGTTTAAAGAAGAAATGGTGAAAGCATATAATGAAGAACTGGTTAAAAAGGGAAACAGTACGCCTGCTGAAATTTTAACCAATATTGAAAAAGCCAAAGATTTTTACCTGACGATGCTCATATCCGGTGCTATATTTGGATATTTGATGATTGGTGCTGTAATTACAGCCGCCACCTCATTATTTTTTATTAAGAGAAAATAAGCAACATGGATTTATCAATTGTAATACCGCTTTATAACGAAGATGAATCGTTGCCCGAGCTTTCGGCATGGATTGAAAAAGTGATGCTGGATAATAATCTCAGTTATGAGATTATTATGATTGATGATGGCAGTACCGACGATTCCTGGAATGTTATTCAACAGCTTCGTACCGCAAATTCAAATATTAAAGGCATAAAATTTCAGCGTAACTATGGTAAAAGCGCCGCTTTGAACGAAGGCTTTAAA
>JANMWP010000644.1:0-2142 GCA_031394065.1 Chitinophagaceae bacterium | reverse complement strand
GCAGCGCAACAAAAGCATTAAACTCCTGTAAAGCTTTTTGCTGTACATCTCCAGCTATGTTTTTTTGAAAAGTATTGTTTACCGCCGTTTCGGTATTAAAACCAAAATTAACCGGCTGTATCATTAACAGGTGGGTAGTATTCTGCATTATTAATGTGCTTTGCCGAAATTCATTTCACCCGCTTTGATGGGGACGGTTAAACGGTTTTCACGAGGCGGCACGGGGCACTTAAACCCGGTAGCATAAGCACAGTAGGGGTTGTAAGCTTTATTAAAATCCAGTTGCAGGGTATTATTGTCTATATCTTTTTTATAAAACTCAAGGTAGCGGCCGCTTCCATAACTTTCGTTACCGGTAGTTGCATCCGTAAAGGGAACAAATAAATAGTCTTTGTACTGTTCCATTTGCATCAGGTCTTTGCCCTGGTAAACATATAAAAGGCATTCTTTGCCATCAATCATAAAATCCAGCCTTCCGTATTTGTAAAAATATTTTACGGTACCTGCAGATGTGGGCATGGTAAAACCGACAGTATCAAAAATCCTTTCAAAGTAACAAGTAACATTATAAGCTTTGCTGATAGCGAAGAAGTGAAAATGTTTTTTATCTTTCCCCTTCACTACTTCATGGCTGTCAATATAAATTTTCTGATAAGCCTTAATCGACTCGGTGTAAATATCTTTTTTCTGTGCGAATAAAAACCCGCTAACAAACATTCCGGCTGCTAATAAAAATACTCTCTGTTTAAAAAGAATCTGAGAAACCATTTTAAATAAGTTTAATCTGCGTTTTAGTTCATCATCAGCACATTTACACTTCGTTGTAAAATATTAAAGGCAATCTCTGCCATCAGGTTTTCTTTATCCAGTGTTGGGTTTACCTCTGTAATTTCAAAGCAACAGATTTTACGGTTCTGCATAAATTTACTGATCAGATCTTCCACTTCTCTTTCACGTAAACCATTGCTCACCGGGGTTCCGGTGCCTTTGGAAATACTTGAATCCAGACTGTCCACATCAAAACTCACATAAATATCGGTACAATCGCTCAAATATCTTAAAACCTTGCGACAAACATTTTCGGCACCATTACGCCTTACTTCGGCAGTGGTGATTATTTTCATGCCATGCTTTTCTATCAGGTGCTTTTCTTCTTTTTCAAAATCACGCAGCGAAATAAAAACAACATCTTCGGGTAACACTTTTGGATTAATTTTTCCGATGCTTTTAAAATGCTCCCATTGTTTGTGGGTTTTTTCATCCAGATCGTGTACACTCATTTCTGCATTATCTTCTCCAATAGATGCGGCCATTGGCATGCCGTGTATATTTCCCGATGGCGTTGTGTAGGGTGTATGCAGGTCAGCATGAGCATCTATCCAGATTACTCCCAGTTTACTTTTTGGTTTGGCCATTTTAATACCCGCAATGGTACCGGCGGCATTACTATGATCGCCAC
This sequence comes from Chitinophagaceae bacterium, assembly GCA_031394065.1. Lineage (GTDB taxonomy): Bacteria > Bacteroidota > Bacteroidia > Chitinophagales > Chitinophagaceae > Ferruginibacter. The sequence goes on along the minus strand of JANMWP010000644.1, from coordinate 683 downwards.
TGAGTACAACCGGAAAAAAATGTCCTTTTATAGAATCAGCAACTGCTTTACTGATGCGTTCAGTCATGTTCAATACTCCCTGCATACGCTTTGCATAGGGCGATTGAATGGGCTCGTAAAGTAACTGGTTCTCCACTTCAATTTTTTCCGAGGGGAAATGAACAAAGAAATTGCTCATAAAATCCAGTGCAGCAATTTTTATAGCTTCTATTCCCAAACTAGCTCCTCTTGTTCCGGCTCCAATTTCAGAAGGCACTTCTATCAATTTAATATTCTTCATATAGTTTTTGCTAATTAAAGCTAAATGCAGGCATCAGTTATATTCAAATCTACAACTTTCCCCTGTAGAGCAGTTAACATACCTTAAATATTTTATATGGCAAAGCTTATTTTTATAACTGTTTTATAAGTCAGGTATTGGCAATAACTTTTCCGCTTTTGCGTTTTCATTTCAGACATAATCAATCCCAAAGATTATTTTATTGGTACTTGATTAAAAAAATGCCCCTGGTAAACAGGGGCATTGCCAATTATAGTATGATGCTTAACCCGTTGGTGGAGTTAATTTTTAGATTGATGCGTTAAAAGATGTTGCGAAGTTGTATTAGTTAGTGACTAAACCCACTAAAATAACATGCACAACATCAAAATAAATTTCCACAAAATTCCTGGACTAATAAAAG
>JANMWP010000620.1:0-1665 GCA_031394065.1 Chitinophagaceae bacterium | reverse complement strand
GTTCAATATGTATTGGGCGAAGCCTGGTTTTACCGCATGAAATTAAAAGTGAATGAACATGTTTTAATTCCACGGCCCGAAACTGAAGAACTGGTTGAACAACTGATCAAAGACCGAAAATCGAAACTGACCGATCCTGCCATACTGGATATTGGCACGGGCAGCGGCTGTATTCCTATCGCCATTAAAAAGAATTTACCCGCTTCAAAATTAACAGCTATTGATATAAGTAAAGATGCGCTTGCTTTGGCAAAAGAAAATGCAGTATTACATAATGCAAATATCATTTTTACAGAGCTTGATTTTTTAGATGAGTCCACCTGGAATTCACTTCCTGCTTTTGATATCATCATCAGCAACCCGCCCTACATACCTATTAATGAAAAAGAAAAACTCGGCAAAAATGTAACCGACTTTGAACCTCATCTGGCACTGTTTGTACCAAACAAATCGCCATTGATTTTTTATGAAAAAATTGCAGCTTTCGGCAGAGATCATTTATTGCACAATGGAAAAATTTATCTGGAAACACATGAAGATTATACCAAAGAAACTGCAGCTTTATTCAGGAAAGATTATCAAACAGTAATGATAAAAAAAGATTTGTACGGAAAAGAAAGGATGATACTTATTACTGCTTAATATTAGCGGCCAGCTTCGCTTTTGCCCGTTTGGCCGCTTCCATTATTTTAAAAGCCATACCGTAATACGCCGATGTATCTACATTCATAACAACGGTTGGCGTATCAACATATTTTTTATTGTTCTCTACTTCCTTTTTAAGTAATGAATCGATATACAGCATATCAATCTGTTGGGTGCCAATAAATACTTTTTGATCTTTGGTAACCGTAACCACAATATTCTGGCTCACTTTGGTATCGCTCTTTCCCTTAGGATTTGACACTTTAACCACATTAGGATTGGCCAATGTAGATACCAGTAAAAAGAACATCAGTAATATAAACAGTACATCATTCAGCGGACCAGCATCCACTTCATTGTGATTATCCCTTAAACGTTTTTTTAAACTCATTTTTTTTATTTCACTGATTTTTACTAATTACACGAATGCTTTAGACCACTAAACTAATTCGTGTAATTAGTGTAATTCGCATAATTCGTGTAACTACCTCGTTGGCTCCTGCAAAATATCTATAAAATCTGCACTGGCCGATTCCATCTTGTGTACCGTTTTATCAATCTGCGTATTTAAATAACTATATCCCAAAAAAGAAATGATACCAATGATTAACCCGGTTGCCGAAGTAATCATTTTTACATACATGGCATCGGCAATATCTGTGATTGATGGATTTGTAGCCGCAGCAAATTCCCGCAGCAACATTACCAGCCCGATAATGGTTCCTACAAAACCAAATAATGGCGCAATCCGGGCAATTACAGAAAGCACCGGTAAGTTCCGTTCCATCTTATAAATTTCAAGCTTGCCAATATTATCCATATTTCTTTCAATGGCATCAATGGGTTTGCCAATACGCTGAATACCTTTATCAATCATTTTAGCCACCGGGTGGTGGGTGTTTTTTGCCAGGCTTCTTGCAGCCGTAACATTCCCTGTAATAATATGATCACGGATGATGCTCATAAAATTATCTTCTATCTTACTGGCTTTGCGTATGGCAATCAGCCTTTCAATAAAAA
>JANMWP010000608.1:0-8969 GCA_031394065.1 Chitinophagaceae bacterium | reverse complement strand
CTTTTATTGTATGCAGATAATGAACTGACCGCTTCCGATAAAAATACTGTTGATTCCTTGTTGACATCAGATAAAAAAGCGCTGACCGAATGGAATATTTTACAACAAACCAAACTGCAGCCGGATATGGCTGTTGTTTTTGCTGATAAACAGTCTTTATACAGAAAAGAAGATACCAGGGTTGTTGGTTTTAAATGGTGGAGAGCCGCTGCGGCCGCTGTATTGCTGGGCTTTGGGCTTTGGACAGGGGTTTCTGTTTATAAAAACTATAATTCATCCAAAACCGGCTCAACGGTGTTGGTAAATAGTAATAATTCTAAAACGGGTCAACAAAAATCAAGCACATCTTCAAATAACAGCATTGTAACAAAAACCCCCGAAGAAAAAACAGCTACAGAAAATAATGCATCAACAGCAGTACAAAAAAATATTACTCAGCCAGGTGAAAATTTAAAACAGGCTGTTGAAAGTAATAACAATAATAAAAACACAGTTGCTCCTGCTGAAAATGTAGCAGTGCAAAAAAGCACCAATATAAAACCCAATAACAATTTACCTAAACCGTATTTTGATAATATTAACAGCAAGGCAGGTAACGAAACAACTGTTGTGAACGTATTACCTGAAAATAACAACAACAGTGTTTCCGGAAACAAGGCTGAAGTTGTTATTACCAATCCGAAAGAAAACAAAACCAATACAGCTATTGCCAATGTTAACACAGGCAATGCAGATCAAAGTGTTACAGCCACCCAGGTGGTTAATAAAACAACTGCTGATGTAGACAACAATAACCGTTATCTGAATGTAGATGACGGTAAACAAAAAAGAACAGCACTTGGTGGATTTTTGCGTAAAGCAAAAAGAGTGCTGGAACGTACCACCAACGTAAAAACCGGCGAGGGAATAAAAATAGCCGGGTTTGAAATCGCATTAAAATAATCACTTAAAATTGAAACAGATGAAAAAGCTAATTCTACTTTTAGCACTGGCAATTATTTGCTTACATGTATCGGCACAAAAAGACACGGTTAAAACAAGCCCAAACAAAGACACTATCCGCATTGGAGGCATGGTCATTGTTAAGAAGGGAAACGGAAATAAAAACAATAGCATTTCGGTTAAAATCGGTGGCGACAAAGAGAGACAGAAAAGAAAAAAAGTAAGCACCAATTGGTGGATTGTTGATCTTGGTTTTTCTAATTACAACGACAAAACAAATTATGCCAATTCAGGCAGTTACCTGGTTAACAGACCCGGTTTTCCGGCATTGGATAAAAATGATTTTAAACTGAGGGCCGGTAAAAGCGTAAATGTTAATATCTGGGTTTTTATGCAAAGAATTAATTTAATAAAGCAACATGTATTTCTGAAATATGGTTTAGGTACCGAACTAAATAATTACCGCTATAAATCGGCTATTAATTATAACGAAAATGGCCTGGTGCCATACACGGCCAATACACAAACCAACGCACCATTTATTTTCAGAGATTCTATATTGTTTACCAAAAACAAGCTGGCAGCTGATTATGTTACCATACCGGCTATGTTGAATTTTGTAACCAATCCTGATAACAGAAAAAAAGGATTTAGTTTAAGTTTGGGTGTAAGTGCCGGGTATTTATATAGCCAACGGAATAAACAGGTTAGCAACGAAAGAGGTAAATTAAAGAACAGGGGCGATTATGATCTGGAGCGGTTTAAATTTTCTTATACAGCCGAATTGGGGCTGGGGCCAGTGTTGCTTTATGGCTCTTACAGTCCAAAATCCATATACGAGCATAGCCTGGATATTCGCCCATATAATGTAGGGTTCAGGTTCAGTTATTGGTAAAGTGCTCTCTCATCCAATCCTTTACCCATGGCGGTTTTTATCAAAATGGGTGAAGGGGCGGGTTATAAATACAAGCTTCCGTAAAAACCGGAAGCTTTTTAATAGTCCCTAATTTTTGTTAATATTCTTCAGCAGCGCAAAATAATTTTATACGGCACATGGTTTGTTGTAAAAAATAAAATTATTTTCGTCTGATGAAATTGGTGAATACGCTTCAACTAACTATGGTTTTTGCAACAGTAACTTTGTTATCATTTGTTACTGTACCTAAAAAAAAGACTGCAAAAAAAACTACCACAAAAAAATCTGAAAAACAGGTTAAAGCGGTTGTAAAAGACAGTGTTTTTAATCCTTATTATATTATTGTTGATAAAAGTGAATATGAATTATATGTGTATGATGATGAAGGTTGGTACGCAACTTACCCAATTGTTTTTGGCAGTAAAGATTTGAGTGATAAAATGAGAGAAGGAGATAAAAAAACACCGGATGGCAGTTTTAAAGTGATCCTTAAAAAAATTCACAATAAATGGGGACCTGAACTACTGTTGGATTATCCCAATGAAACCAGCGTTCAAAAATTTAACGAAAGAAAAGCTAAAGGCCTGGTACCCAAAAATGCAAAAATTGGGAATGGAATTGCGATACATGCCACCCGTCCGCAGGAAGAATGGACAATTGATAATTTTTATAACTGGACTGATGGTTGCGTTTCTGTAAAATATACCGAGATGAAAGACCTGTACAGTTATATACCGGTTGGTACACCGGTTACCATCCGTCAATAAAAAAATCAAACTATTTTAATTTTATCATGATGGCATGCCCATTCAGGTTGTGAATGATTTGCCTGTCGGCATGATTACGATACCCATCAACGAGTTTAGTAACTCCGGTACAACTGTGAAATCCATAATCATCAAAAACCACCACACCACCTGGAATTAATTTATCCCAAACCCATTCCAGTATATCTTTTGCCGAGTCGTAAACATCCACATCAATATGGCAAAGGCCAAACTGTTCGCCCGTTTTAATTTCATGCGCTGTATCCTCCGGAAAAATTCCTTTTAAAATTTTATAATGCAGATTTTGACTTTTGTTTTTTAAAACATCTTCTACAATTTGCTGACTGGTATCATTGTGTTCGCCACCTGTATAAAAACTGTCGTTGGCACCGGCTTTTGCTACACCTGTAAATGTATCAGCCAGGTATAATGTAGCTGTACTTTTTAAATTTGATAATTGCTGCGCCATAATACCTGCTGTGCCTCCCCGCCAAACCCCAACTTCCAAAACTGCCGCATCGGCATTCAATGATTGTGCTTTTTGTACCAGTTGCCAAAGCTCGTGGCAGCGGTAAATATCCACCAGGGTATTTTCTTTAATCTGGTTATAGATTTTCATAAATGCTTCATCTCCCTGCCAGGGCGTATAATTTGCCGAAGGAAATGAGAATCCATAATGAAATCCATCGATGCTGAAATTAGCTTTACCATTATAGGTTGGCCGTTTGCCAATATAAATACCGGTTGCATTAAAAAGCGAACGAATCATTTTTTTTAAACTCATATTTAAAGGGATGACTTTTTTGTAAAAATAAGTGAGACTAAACTATTGAAAGATTATTTTATTGATTGATAAATAAAAGACTGCCATCGCCATAACTTAAAAAACGAAAATCATGTTGCATGGCATGTTCATAAACACTTAGCCAGTTATCTCCAATGGCTGCGGTAACAAGTAAAAGCAAGGTTGATTGTGGTTGATGAAAATTGGTAACAATGGCTTTGGCTATTTTAAAAGTATAACCCGGGGCAATTAATATTTTCGATTGTGTAACTAATCTTTCCTTTTTATTTTCTTTCATCCAGTTTAACAATGCGGTTAAAGCTTCTTTTGCTGAAATATTGCAATTTGCCAATGGAGCTTCATATACTTCCCATTGGTTAATACTCAGCTGCTTTATTGCAGGTTGCTGCATGGCTTTAACTCCCATCCAGTAAAGGCTTTCCAGCGTTCGCAATGATGTGGTGCCAACAGCAACAATTGGGTTAACCAATTGTTCCATAAGATTAGTAATCGTTTCTATAGTAACATCAATCCACTCGGCATGCATTTCATGATCCTGCATGATGGCTGCTTTTACAGGTTTAAAAGTACCAGCACCAACATGCAGTGTTACAAAATCAGTTTTAATATTTTTTTCAGCAAGGCTGTTAAAAACGGCTTTGGTAAAATGTAATCCTGCAGTGGGTGCGGCTACCGATCCTTCATCTTTAGCATAAATGGTTTGGTAGCGTTCCGTGTCTTCCTTTTCTATTTTTCTTTTTATATATGGTGGAAGCGGAATGTCACCCACATGCTCCAATACTTCTGCAAAACTGATATCACCATCCCAGTTAAATTCAACAAGATAGGCATCAGAAATTTTTTCTTTCTTTACAATTCTTAAATCATAATTCATAATTCTTAATTGCAATTCATGTTCCTTCCATTTACTTATCCCGCCAATCATGCATTTCCAGGTAGTTTTTTTTGTTGCCGATAATGTGGCTATATAATCTGCCTGAAAAGGCTCCAGTAAAAATATTTCAATTACACCACCACTTGGTTTTTTAAATAATATCCTTGCTTTAATAACTTTGGTATTGTTGAAGATAAGGAGGCTATTTTCGGGAAGATGATCAGCTATGTTTTTGTAAATAATTTCTTTGATTTCTCCATTTTTATAAATAAGTAATTTGGATGCATCTCTTTCTGGCAGTGGATGCAATGCAATCCGCTCTGACGGCAAATCATAAGTATAATCAAGTATAGATATTTTTTTCGGATCAATCATTTTAAAAATGCAGCTATTTCATTTTTCCATTTTTCATTTTCTTTTTTACAAAGACTCTCATGCGCTGCAGTTTCGTAAATCACAAATTTTTTATTGGCATTGGGCAGGTTATTAAACAAAGTTTCTTCTTCGGCCCTGCTTACCCGGGGGTCGTTTTTGCCCCATTGCAGTAAAACCGGGCATTTTATTTCAGAGGCAAATTCCTGCGGTTTCATGCCAAAAGCCCAAAAGCCATGTTCGGTACCGCCCCAAAAAGTAAGCAAGGTTGCAATGGGTTGTGGAGGCAGCCCCATCATTTTTACCCGGCCTATAACTGCATCTTTAATGGTACCGAATGGCATTTCTAAAATTACTTTTTTTGGGTTAAGCTGATAATCTTTTACAGCCTTGGTTATGGTTGATGCACCCATGGATATACCCCACAACACAATATTTTTTTCGCCTTTGCTACTGATATAATCGTAAGCCAGTTTCACATCTTCGCTTTCATCAAAACCAATGGTGCAGGTGTTTCCTTCACTGTTGCCATGTGCCCTGAAATCGACCAGCAGCGTATTGTAGCCCATTTTATTGAAAGATTCAGCCTCCTTGATTACACCCGACTTGTTACCTCCATGCCCGTGAAAAAGTAAAACTGTTCCTGCAGCACTGTCAACCGGTATATACCAGGCTTCCAGCTTTAAACTGTCTTTTGTTTTTAAATAAACTGTTTTAAAAGTTGAGTCTGTGGTAACGTCATTTTGCTTCTTTTGGGCATTAATACCAAAAAGGATTTCTTTGGTTTTATCCCAGGCAGTTTTTTCTGCTGCATTTTTTACAGAGATTTCACCATTATTATAAAAATGAGTGAATTTATACGCATGAAATGCCACAACAATATTCAGCAACACAAACAACACAATTACCAACCGCAAAAGGGCTTTCAATACTCTTTTCATATGTAGATTTTATTTTTTTCAAATGTAAAGTTAATAATATTGCGAACGGTATAAATTTAAGTTGCAGATTCAGTACTTTAGCCGCTCAAATTATTTATTAAAATTATTTTTATGCAGTTTTTTAAACAGTTTCTTTTTTTAGTGTTGCTTGCAACCAGTTCCACCGCATTTTCGCAAACCACAAAATATGAATGGAAGGAAGCGACTTCGGGTGGATACACTTACAAGTATGTAACCAACGATCCGGCCAAAGCCAGGTTTTATACTTTAAAAAACGGACTAACAGTTATTTTAAGTCCTACCAGTAAAGACCCCCGCATACAATGTTATGTGGCAACCAAAGCGGGTAGTAAAACAGACCCTTCAACAAACACAGGCCTGGCTCATTACCTGGAGCATATGTTGTTTAAGGGAACAGATAAATTCGGTTCACTGGATTGGGCCAAAGAAAAACCCGAGCTGGATAAAATTGATGCCCTGTATGAAGTGTATAATAAAACAACGGATGCAGAAAAGCGTAAGGAAATTTACCATCGTATAGATTCTGTTTCGGGCGTAGCCTCAAAATTTGCCATTGCCAATGAGTATGATAAAATGATGAGCTCAATGGGCGCACAGGGCACCAATGCCTTTACTTCATTTGAGCAAACGGTTTACACCGATGATGTACCTGCCAGTGCCATTGATAAATACCTGGCAGTGCAGGGCGAACGTTTCAGAAATCCAATACTCCGTATTTTTCATACCGAGCTTGAAGCTGTGTATGAAGAAAAAAACCGTGGACTGGATGCTGATGGCAATAAAGTTTTTGAAAAACTTTTTGCCGAGTTGTTTAAGAATCACAATTACGGAAAGCAAACAACCATTGGCACTATTGAGCATTTAAAAAATCCATCACTGCTGGAGATAAAAAAATATTTCAACAGATATTATGTACCCAACAATATGGGTGTAATAATGAGTGGAGATTTTAACCCGGATGAAATAATTAAAAAGGTTGAAGCTACTTTCTCATACATGCAAAATAAGCCGGTTGTAAAATATACTTTTGATGCAGAGCAACCCATTACCGCACCCATAGCTGCAGAAGTAGTTGGCCCAGATGCAGAGAATGTTACAATCGGTTTTCGTTTGCCGGGTAATAAATCGAAAGATGTTTTACTAGCTGATCTGGTGGGGCAGATACTTACCAACGGCAAAGCAGGCTTGATGGATCTGAATTTAGTTAAGAAACAAAAACTACTGGGCGCATCAGCATCTGCATTTACATTAATTGATTATGGTGTGCTGTTTATGCAGGGCAGGCCTACACTTGGCCAATCTCTGGAAGATGTCAAGGCACTGATGCTGGGGGAAATTGAAAATTTAAAGAAAGGAAATTTTGATGACAACCTCATCACTTCCATCATCAACAATCAAAAGAAAAGTAAAATACAGTCAACAGAAACTTATGGTGCAAGAGCAAGCGATCTGATGGATGCTTTTACATCGGAACTGAATTGGCAGGAGCAGGTCGCTTATACCGATATGTTATCAAAACTTACTAAAAAAGATATTGTTGCTTTTGCAAATAAATATTTTCAGGATAATTATGTAGTTATTTTAAAACGCAAAGGCGAAGATAAAAACATCATTAAAGTTGATAAGCCTGCCATAACACCGGTAGAAACAAACAGAGATGCACAATCTGCTTTTGTGAAACAGGTAAATAATATGCCTGCCATTGCGGTAAAACCTGTTTGGTTAGATTATAATAAGGATCTGCAGAAAGGAAAGGTTGGCCCCGCTGAAGTTTTGTATGTACAGAATAAAGATAACAGCCTTTTCCGCCTGCGTTACCGTTTTGAAATAGGAACCTGGAACGATAAAAAATTAAGCCTGGCTGCACAGTACCTGCAGTTTTTAAGTACCGGTAAAATGAATGCTGAGGAAATTACCAAGGCATTTTATAAAATTGCCTGCAGCTTTACTGTAAGTGCTTCAACAGAGTTTACAACAGTTACTATTGAAGGCCTGCAGGAAAATTTTAATGAAGCAGTAAAATTATTTGAAGACGTTTTAAAAAATTGTAAGACAGATGAAGTGGCTTTAAAATCTTTAAAAGCAAGGATCAGCAAATCACGTACAGATGCTAAGGCAAACAAAGGAGCCATTATGAGCGGATTGGTTAGTTATGCCAGGTATGGTAAGAATAACCCGTTCAACTATACTATGAGTAATGATGAATTAAACAATACCACTGCAGACGAACTGGTAAATATTTTACACAGCCTCAATAGCCATGCACATACAATACTGTACTATGGCCCGCAGCCACTGGCACAGCTTACAGCCGGTTTAAAAACGGTGCATACTATTCCTGCTGCATTTATTGCTTCAACAGCACCTGTTAAATTTACCAACACAACACAATCAAAAAACGAAGTATTATTTGCCGATTATAATATGGTTCAGAGTGAAATTCGGTGGGTACGTAATACCACAGCATACAGTGCAGACAAGGAACCGGTGATTGATATTTTCAACAATTATTTTGGTGGCGGTATGGGTGCATTGGTTTTTCAAACCATCAGAGAAAGTAAGGCACTGGCTTATTCAACCTTTGCTTTTTATGCAAAACCCGATAAAAAAGAAGATTCGTTTTATACACTGGCCTACGTAGGTTGCCAGGCCGATAAATTCAACGAATCTATTGTTGCCATGAATGAATTGCTGAACGATTTACCAAACGTGGCAGAGAATATTAAGTTTGCCCGTGCAGGCATTAAAAAAGATATTGAAACAGAACGCATCACACAGGATGGAATTATTTTCAATTATCTTACTGCACAGCGCAAAGGCTTAACGGAAGATATCCGTAAGAAAACCTACACGGCTGTAGATAAAATTGGCTATAGCGAATTGAAACAGTTTCACAGCGAATATATTGCCAACAAGCCATACACTTACTGTGTGTTGGCATCTGACAAAAAATTAAGTGAAGAAGCCATGAAAAAATATGGTGAGCTGAAAAGATTGAGTCTGGAAGAGATATTCGGATATTAATTTTCTTAAAATTTTATTGAAAGAGTCCCGTTTACGGGGCTCTTTTTTTGTTGCTGCTTTTTTTTCTTTATGTAAACCGGAAAGAAAAAGCATCCTTGTTATAAGAAGATAAAAATTAAAACTGGGATTATGAGAGCATTCATTTTAGCAACAGTTGTTTTAGTAAACCTGAATATAGCTGCACAGAATAACACAGCATCAAATATTATTGAAGGAGGTAAAACACTGGTTGAGCTGGTACGTGTTTTTAAAATGCCACGATATTTAATGTACATACAACCCGTTGTTGAAAAAAAAGACAGTTGTG
>JANMWP010000602.1:0-2884 GCA_031394065.1 Chitinophagaceae bacterium | reverse complement strand
TTTTTATTTATACATACTAAGCTTAGCAGTGATTGAACATTATGAAAAGACTTTAGGGGCGACACATGTTGGCGGCCACAAAATGGTAATCTTTCCTCAGGAAGCACTTAAACTAATTAAAAAATATTTTCCTACTTAAATTTTAAGACAATGGGATACATAAAAGAACCGGCAGGCATTGATTTCGTAGTTGACCCAAGACCGTTGACAATTGCAGACAGAAAAAAAATTAGTGAGATAATCGCTTATTACAAAGCAACAGGTAAAAAAATGCCTCTGCAAAAATCAACAACAAAAAACCATTTAACAGGTACAAGCAGGAAAAAGGCATTGGCATAATCTAATTTACAAGTAACCAAACGCCTCCGCAGGTGATGCTTGTCATCGTCTGGTTATCTCACAGTGCCCTGTGGGCAACCAACGGCGTATCAGAGTCTAATAATATTTTCTTTCATCATGAAAAAATTATTTCCTCTTTTCCACCGATGTTTGTGTTCAATGATAAATCCGAAGCCCATCACCCGATGAAACAAAACATTGCCCCTCTTCCATTATATTTACAAATAAAAAACAAGTGATACTTAACCACAAGGAATTGATAGACTTACTGCAAAGAGCTTACTCTGCTGAAAAAGCAGCGGCATTTGCTTACCAGGGCCATGCCGGATCGGTTAAAGACAAAATACAAAAAGCTGCTATCAGGCAAATTGAGCTTGACGAATGGAACCACCGCCAAGAAGTTTTGCAGATAATGAACCAATACAATATTCCTGTTTCAAAATGGTATGAGTTCCGTTTTCATGTAATCGGAAAAATCATTTCCTTCAGTTGTTATATCATTGGCTGGTTTATGCCCTTTTATTTTGCCGGCAGTTTAGAGAGTGGTAATGTTTGCGAATATTTCCGCATGAAACAGTTTTTTAATACTATGGGTATTAAAGAGCATGATACTGTTTTATACGAAATGGGCATTAAAGAAAAAGAGCATGAAGTTTATTTTTTAAGCATGATTAAAAACAATAAATTACTTCCTTTTTTTGAAAAAGTATTTAACTGGGGTAATAAAAAAAGCGCCAACAATTTAGATATGGAAGATATTAAACCGGTTGAAGGTTCGGATATTTATTGCAAGCGAAATTAAAAAAATGCCCTGCAAATAAAATTGCAGGGCATCCATATTTTTAAAAATACTTTAGTTATTTTACCGGCATTATACTTACCGCACATCCCCCACCCGGCGCCAGTTTCAGGTTTAAAACAGATTTATTGTCTACAACCTGTTTGCTGATAACATAGGCCGCAGGATTTTTTTGATAATCTGCATCAGCAGCATCGGCATAAATAATTGCTGTATATTTTTTCCCAGCATCTAAAAAATCAAGGTTCACATTTGTGTTCCGGCTGTTTTCATTTGTGATAGCGCCTATAAACCATTTATCGGTTCCTTTGGCTTTCCTGGCAACTGTTATGTATTCGCCCGGCTCTGCTTCCAGGTATTTACTATCATCCCAATCCACAGCAACATCTTTAAAAAACTGAAAGGCATCCATTTTCTTTTCATAAATCTCCGGCAAATCTGCAGCCATTTGCAAAGGGCTGCAGATGGTTACATACAAAGCCAGTTGTTTTGCCAAAGTGGTATGTATGGTTTCCTTTTTATTTTTATCCCAGTAATTTAATTCAAGCTGAAAAATTCCGGGTGTATAATCCATCGGTCCTCCCATAAAACGGGTGAATGGCAGAATAACATCGTGGTTTGGCCTGTTGCCTTCACTCCATGCATTAAACTCCATGCCCCTTGCAGCTTCGCATGCCAGCCAGTTTGGGTAAGTACGGCATAAACCCGTTGGCCTTACCGGTTCATGTGCATCCAGCATAATTTTATACGATGCTGTTTTTTGCGCTACTCTCACATAATGGTTCACCATCCACTGCCCATCGTGGTGTTCGCCACGTGGTATGATATGCCCTACATAGCCCGTCTTTACTGCATCATAGCCATTGGCCTTCATAAACCGATAAGCAGTATCCATCTGGCGTTCGTAATTGGTAACTGATGCAGATGTTTCATGATGCATAATTAACTTTACTTTTTTTGATGCTGCATACCGATGTAATTCCTTTACATCAAAATCAGGATAAGGCGTAACAAAATCAAAAACGTTTTCCTTGTATTGGCCAAACCAATCTTCCCAACCCACATTCCATCCTTCAACCAAAACCCCATCCAATCCATTTTTTGATGCGAAGTCGATGTATTTTTTTACATTGGCTGTTGTGGCACCATGCCTGCCATTTGGCTTTGCATCTTTTATATTCGTAGCCGTATTCATATCCTGTGTGGTAGAGTAATCCCAACTGGCTTTGCCCACATGCATCTCCCACCATATACCAACATATTTTGTTGGTTTTATCCACGATGGGTCTTTAATTACTGAAGGGTCATTCAGATTAAGAATGGTATGTGATGCAAGAATATCTGTAGCCTTATCAGAAACTATGATTGTACGCCAGGGTGTTTTTGCCGGTGCCTGCAAATAAGCCTTATTTCCCAATGCATCGGGCACCAATGCTGCAGATAATGTAAAATCTGATTTATCAATAACCAGGTTCATGGCCGGATAATTTACCAGTGCTGCTTCATGGATATTGATGTATAAACCATCATTTGTTTTTAACATCAACGGTGTTTGCACGGCATTTTTATCAAAAAACTGGTGGGCAAAAATATTGGCTGCATATTTTGGGTCTTCTGCATTAACCTCACTCAGTTTTGTAACATTGGGGCTGAATTCATTACTGTCATAATCACCGGGAATCCAGAATGCTTTATGATCTCCTGCCAGATGAAATTCTGTTTTCTCTTCAGAAACAATAAAATGGC
>JANMWP010000594.1:0-5137 GCA_031394065.1 Chitinophagaceae bacterium | reverse complement strand
GCCGGTGCAGGGTGCATCGCAGATGATGAGTTGAAAGTTGGGAGTTGGGAGTTGGGAGTCGGTAACTGATAAATCAGCAATAAATGAATGGTAGTTTTTAATGCCGGCAGTTTCAAACCTGTTTTTCAGGTTTGATAAAATGCTTTCCCTGATATCGGAAACAGTCAATTCAATTTGTCCTTCTAAAATATCATAGGCCAAAATTGATTTACCACCACTGGCTGCACAGCAATCCCAAACAGAAACGGGATACCTGATACTTGATTCTTGATTCCTGATACCATTTAAAACCTGCTGCGAATTATAATCCTGGACAATCACTTCCTTATCTATCTGCAGCAACGCATCAATCTTTGTTGAATTGGGTAATGCCAGGCAATCATCAAGTGGCATGTTAAATTCAATGCCGGCATCCTGTAATTTTTTAACAACCCGTTCTTTATTCCCCGGCCTTATCCGCAAAAAAAGATTGGGCTGCTTAAAAAAAGAATACCTGAAAAGTTCAGCATCTATACCGATACTTAGTTCTTCTGCCCAGGGAAATACATCGGCAACTGAAAAGCCTGCTATCTCTATTTTTTCGGCAAGTGGTTTTGTTATGATTTCATTCCACTCCGGTTTATGAAAATGTAAAAAATCATTGCTTACCTGTTCACATAAAAACATGGCAACAATTATTTTTTCTTCTACCGGTAATTGAGGTATGGCTTTGCCCAGCCTGTAAAAATGATAACAAAGTGTGGCAATTTGTTTCCGGTCCTTTCCCCCGTATTTTTTATCAGCCCCAAAATATTTCTTTAAAAAAACAGCAAGGGGTACATCTCCCCTGTACGATTCAATTATTTTTTTTGCCGAATTTAACCAGGAGTGATAACGCATACAGCAAAAATAAAGCCTGCGGTTTTAATGCAGGCTTAAATTATCAAAAGTGATTTTTATTATAACTCCAGTAAACTCTTTACCGGGTCTTTGCCAAAAAGCATCAAGGCAGGATTCTCCAGCAGTTCTTTCACCCTTACCAAAAAACCAACCGATTCTCTGCCATCAATAATGCGGTGATCGTAACTTAAAGCCAGGTACATCATTGGTTTAATAACTACCTGTCCGTTTACAGCCATGGGCCTTTCCAGAATATTATGCATTCCTAAAATAGCACTTTGCGGAATATTAATGATTGGTGTACTCATCATCGAACCAAAAATACCGCCATTGGTGATAGTGAAAGTTCCTCCGGTCATTTCTTCAATCGTTAGTTTATTTTCTTTTGCTTTAGTTGCCAGTTCCACTACGGCGGCTTCAATACCAGCCATGCTTAAACTTTCGGCATTGCGTATAACGGGCACCACCAGGCCTTTTGGCGCACTTACAGCTATGGAAATATCACAGTAATCGTGGTAGATGATATTTTCTCCATCAATATATGCATTAACCGATGGCCATTCCTGCAAAGCGAATGTACAGGCCTTGGTAAAGAAACTCATAAAGCCCAGGTTAACACCGTGCAGCTCTTTAAATTTATCCTTGTAATTTTTTCTGATCCCCATAATGGCACTCATATCCACTTCATTAAAAGTGGTGAGCATAGCTGTAGTATTTTTTGCTTCTACCAAACGCCTGCTGATGGTTTTACGCAGGTTGCTTATTTTTTGGGCACGCTCATTTCTTTCAAATAAAACAGTCCCCGGTCTTCTTCCGGGATTATTCAGAGCGTCCATTACATCCTGCTTCACAATTTTTCCATTACTGCCTGAGGCTGTTACTGCTTTTACATCCATTTTTTTATCAGCAATGATAGCAGCGGCAACCGGAGTAGCTTTTACATCAGTTGCAGGTTTTGTGTTTTGAGTTTCGGGTTTTGGGTTTTCGGCCTTTACCGGTTCAGTAGCATGCTCCGCTTCAACAGTTCCTTCGGGTTTCGCAGCATCCGTATCTATTGAACAAACCACATCGCCAATATTCAGTGTATCGCCTTCCTTAGCAATTATCTTTATTGTTCCGGCCTGCTCGGCATTTAATTCAAATGTTGCTTTTTCACTTTCCAGTTCTGCAATTACTTCATCTCTGTTGGCCCATTCGCCATCTTTTTTATGCCATTTTACCAGGGTAACTTCACTGATGCTTTCCCCAACGGTTGGTACTTTTATTTCAATTGACATTTATTATTATTTATTGTTGTGCAAATTTCGGGGAAAATTAAGGATTATTAAAATTGATTTCAGAAATCAATTTACAGATACTGAAACCTCTGTAAAAAACAAAAACAGCACTGGTTACAGGCTGTTCATTAAAATAAATAAAGAGAAATTATTAGCCCAGGTATGCTTTCAATAATTTGCAGCGGGATGCTGTGCGGAGTTTGGTAATTGCTTTATCTTTTATTTGTCTTACTCTTTCACGGGTTAAATTAAAATGGTCGCCAATATCTTCCAGACTCAAAGCATGATCTACACCAATACCAAAAAAGAAACGGATCACATCTTTTTGCCGTTCGGTAAGGGTACTTAAAGAGCGGTCTATTTCTGTTTTAAGCGAAGCTTTAAAAGCCAGTGCATCATCTGTTTTTTCGGCATTGTGATTAATCAACACATCAATCAAGGTACCGTCTTCACTGTCGGATAAAGGTTGATCCATACTCACATGCCTGGCTGCAACACCAATGGTAGCAGCTATTTCAACAGGATCCATATCCAGAAAAAATGCCAGCTCCTCTGGTGTAGGTTCCCTTTCATATTCCTGCTCCAGTTGAGAAAAAGCTTTGCTGATACGGTTTGTTAAGCCCACTTTATTTAATGGCAAACGTACAATTCTGGATTGCTCGGCCAATGCCTGTAAAATACTTTGCCGTATCCACCAAACGGCATACGAGATAAATTTAAAGCCACGGGTTTCATCAAAACGTTGTGCCGCTTTTATAAGCCCCAGGTTTCCTTCATTGATCAGATCGGGTAATGTTAATCCCTGGTTTTGATATTGTTTGGCAACAGATACAACAAAGCGAAGATTTGCTTTGGTCAGTTTTTCAAGTGATACCTGGCAGCCTTGTTTTATTTTAATGGCTAATTTTACTTCTTCTTCGGGTGATATTAATTCTACTTTACCAATCTCCTGCAGATATTTCTCCAAACTCTGACTTTCACGATTTGTGATAGACTTAGTGATTTTTAGCTGGCGCATGCTCATGAGCAGGATGTTTTATTGTTAAGTGTAGAAGAATTTTATGGGTTAACAAATTGTTAAAAAGAACCGCAGTTATTAACGTAATTTATACTTTTTATGATATGCTACCAAAAAAATAAATCTAAAACACTGGATTTCAGCAGCTTAAAACTTGTTTTGTTTAACATTTGTCGTAAATAAGTAAAACAAAAAAAAGTAAATAAATAATTTGTACTGTGATTTATTTTGTTATTATTGCAGGAACGCAACGCTATTTAAATAAAAAGAATGAGTAAGAAAGTTTTATATACATTGGAATACCCTGTCAGATGTTCTCCGGGCATTTTGTACGAATTTTTGAGAACACCAGCCGGTATCCAGGAATGGTTTGCTGATAAAGTTGATGAACGTGATGGCCAATTCAGTTTTTCGTGGAATGGTACTGAGGATAAGGCAGTATTAATTGACAGTGAAGAAGATAAATTTGTTCGTTTTCGCTGGGATTATATGGGTAAAGATGAATACTTTGAATGGCGCATTGATAAATCTGAAGTAACCAATCAAACCATTTTGGTGATCAGTGATTTTGCTGATAAAAAAGAAATTAAAGATCAAAGCCAGTTATGGCAATACCAGGTTAAAGAATTATTCCACCGCCTGGGAAGTTAATCCTTCAGTAGTTTTATTATTTCCAAAAAAGATTTATCTAATAACGCAGGTATGGCTGCCCATGGCTGCAATGGAAATTTTACAGACAGCTTTATAAATTGTTTTTTGTGAATGATATCCTGTAAATCAATGCCCGATAACTGTTTTACCGGAATATAATTATCCGCTTCAAAATGATGATGCCATTGGTTTTCCTGAATACAGATAAAAAAATGAGGGTTTACTGCGGGTAGATTTGCAATTATTTTTTGCTGAAATTTTTCTTTGTATATACCGGACAGATGCAACGTGATGCTGAAAAAATTTCCCCACCAGAACATCGTTCTTACAGCAAAAATATCTGAGGCATCAAAACACCTTGGGTAATCAAGCAACACATAAGGTAGCTGCAGGTAATTTTCGCCTTTTGCAATTTTAGGTGTTGATTGTACAACCGCCGCAGGCAGCCATGTTTTTTCTTTTTCAATTACCTCTTTCTGGTGCTCACATACAGTACCCATTAACTGATTAACCTGCTCCATGATTTTACGTTTCGTTAAAATCACGGCAGTGTTATTTACCAGCTGTTGTTCCTCATCAGAAAGCATTAATTTTGAAACATTATTCATAGCGCATCAAATTACTACATTTAATTTTCATTTCATTTTCAGCAGTGCATGATAAAGAAATTAGATAAACTTATTCTCAAATCTTTCATCGGGCCGTTTATCATAACGTTCTTCATTTCCTTGTTTATTTTGCTAATGCAAACTGTTTGGAAATATATTGATGACCTTGTTGGAAAAGGGCTTGATTTGGGAACAATATGCTTATTCCTTTTTTACATGAGTGCCACTTTGCTGATACTGGCTATGCCCATTGCCATTCTCATATCCTCTATCATGACCTTTGGTAACCTGGGCGAAAGTTTTGAACTGGTGGCCATCAAATCTTCGGGCATATCCTTACTACGTTTTATGCGCCCCCTAATATGGGTGGCGGTTTTATTCTGCGGCATCACATTTATATTTGCAAATTATGTAATTCCGTATGCCAACTTAAAAGCGGTGGCACTTTATAATGATATTTTTTTTAAGAAACCCGCATTTGATCTTAAGGAAGGTGTGTTCTTTACTTACATCCCCAACTATGCCATTAAAGCCGGGAAAAAAGATGCCGACGGAAAAACCATTCATAATGTGTTGATTTACGAACAAACCAATCCCTTACAAAACAACAGCATTACTGCCGAAACGGGTGTAATGACGGTTTCGAAAGACAACAAATATTTAGAATTTAATCTTACAAATGGATTCCGTTACCAGGAAAACGG
>JANMWP010000569.1:0-1581 GCA_031394065.1 Chitinophagaceae bacterium | reverse complement strand
GCTTCCTTAACATCATGCACCCTTAGTATAGATGCCCCATTCATCAATGCCATCGTATTTAAAACGGTTGTACCGTTTAATGCTTCAGCAGTTGTAATTCCAAGTGTTTTGTAAATGGTACTTTTTCGGGATAAACCAGCAAGGATTGGTTTGCCGGTTATTTTTAAAACAGCAAGTTCTTTTAATAATTTAAAATTATGTTCAATGGTTTTACCAAAACCAAAACCGGGGTCAATAATTACATCCTTAATACCGGCCTTACTGCATGCATCAATTTTAAGAATAAAAAAATCCAGCACTTCTTTCAACACATCTTTATAAACAGGCGCCTTTTGCATAGTTGCAGGCGTACCCTGCATATGCATACAGATATACGGAACACCTGAAACGGCTGCGGTATCTAGCATATAGGTGTCTAAATTACCCCCGCTGATATCATTAATAATGCCGGCTCCACCCAAAACCGCAGCCCTGGCAACAGCGCTGTTATACGTATCAATCGATAAAATTATTTCGGGATATGCAGCATGAATCGCTTCTATTACCGGTAATACCCTGTCAGTTTCTTCGGATACCGAAACCGGCTTGCTACCGGGCCTGGTACTTAATCCGCCAATATCTAAAATAGCCGCACCATCGTTGATCATTTTACCTGCAAGAGCCACTATATCATTTTTTTTCAGTCTTAAATGGCCTTCATAAAATGAATCAGGAGTAGCATTAATGATACCCATTACAACCGGTTCATCAAGACTTAAAAGTTTTCCTTTACAGTTTATACTGTTCATCAAATCTTTTTCAATTATTTTTGAGAAATATTACACAAGTTACAAATGCAATCTGATAAATGAAATGAGCCATAGCAAGAGTTGTCAACAACCCAAAATGTCTTTAGGCGAATTCCATGTGACCAAAATCAATATAAGAAACACATGAATACGAACCGGCAATACGATGAGGCAGTGGAAAGCTGCAAAACCATTTTTTTACAGAAGACCAAAGATTACGGCACATCCTGGCGGGTGTACAGAACCATTTCTGTTGCCGACCAGATTTATATTAAAGCAAAACGAATTCGCACCATACAGGAAGCCGGTGTACAAAAAATAGGAGATGATATCATCAGTGAGTTTAAAGGCATATTGAATTATGGAATCATCGGTTTAATACAACTTGATATTCATGATGATGAGTTGGAAGATCTGCCATACGAAACCGTGGAGCAATTGTACAATGCAAAAGCAATGATTGCAAAAAAATTGATGGAGGACAAAAATCATGATTACGGCGAAGCCTGGCGTGAAATGAGTCAGGAGAGTTTTGTGGATCTGATTCTGGCAAAAATTTTACGCATCAAACAAATATTGATCAATAAAGGAGAGACTATTATCAGCGAAGGAATTGATGCTAATTTTTATGATATTATTAATTATGCAGCATTTGGATTGATATTAATCGCCGAGGAAATACACAGTGCATAATTGTTAAACCTGCATTGAGTATACGGAATGTCAGCCTGAGCCTGTCGAAGGCGGTAAAGATTTAAAAAATGTTTTTATTTTAGTTGGCCCCGCCTTCGAC
>JANMWP010000504.1:0-2656 GCA_031394065.1 Chitinophagaceae bacterium | reverse complement strand
AAAGCTTTGATGCAATCACTTCAAAAAGGAAATGTGCAATCCGTTACAATTGAAAAAGATGGCAGCAGCCATAAAATGTTTATTGAAGCCGATCCACAATTCAAAAAGGTAAATCTATATGATTCCAATATGAAGCTGGTGCCAAAAGAATCAATAGAGATATACCAATCTGTTGGTAAAACAGAAGCCAGCCTGGCGGTAAAGGAAGAACTAGGAAATGATAAAAAAAAAGAGTTGAAGCAGGAGCTTAAACCAGAAGAAGAAAAGGTAGAAAAGAAAAATGATAAAACGCTTTTACCTAAGAAAAGGGAAAGCAGTAAAAAAGGTTTAGGGGTATCTTAACAGAACCCTAAACCCATTTTTTATTTTTAAAATTAGCATCATGAATATTCAGAATATAGCGTCATTAGCAGAGCAGTTAGAAGGATTAGGATTTAAAAATTCAGGTTATTCACTACTAAAAAGAATCTGCTTTAAGCCTGCTTCTTTTTCCCTTTCACAAAAAATCGAGAAAGAGAAAGACCAGCTGAATATTCAGTTATTTTTTGAAAAAGATAGCAAACAGGATGAGTATGTTTTGATGTATTATGATGCGATTCTACAAAAGGAAATTGCTTCAGTTAGTGTAACAATTAATGGCGTTAGTACTGCAATATTGGAAAAGACCATGGCAGAAATAGATTGGAAAGCATCTTTTGATCTTAATACTAAAAAGCAATGGAGCGTAGAAGACAAAGCAAGCTGGGAAAAAGAGCAAAAGGTTGAGGCTGTGATCGAAGACCTAAACGAATTAGAAAACTGCGAAGATGGCCGGACAATCGCCGTGGGATTAAAACTTAAATACTGGGCTGGTGCTTCCTATCAGGAATTGATGGGTAGTATCAGTCCAATAAAAAGTAAATCAGAAGTAACCCAGCGGTTTTATTTCTTCCAGGGACTGACAGGGATTACAGTAGACGAAGCTTATCGTTTTTTGCAGAACAGATGGTTGGAAAAGCAGATGCTGGCTAAAAGAAAGCAAGCAGATGACTCGCAAGTTGAAGAAGCAGGGAATGACAGCCAGGTTTCATCTGGTAGTGGTTTATTAGTAAAGAAACGACTGAACAATGTAAAAAGACCTAAAAGGCAGCAAAAATAAATCCCTGTGTACTAATACCAAGTTTATCAATTAACACTTTGCCTGTGACACCGTGTATTTGAAAGTATAGTGAAAATGAAAATGTAGTTTATGGAAAAGAATTTATCAGTACCCATATTAATCCCATTTGAACCGGAAGAATTCTGGGCGCAAATTAGAGGAATAATCAGAGAGGAGTTCACCAGAAATCAAAAGGAGCAGCCAGTATCAACCTCCCTTATGGAAACACCTGGTCTTACCGATAAACCTTTGTATAAAATTCAGGAAATCTGCGCTCTTTTCAAAATTACCAAGCCCACCATTTATGATTGGATAAAGCATGGGAAGTTGAAACGGGTAAAAATAAGATCGAGAGTGTATTTTTTAGGTAGCGATATCAGGCAATTGATGCAAGCATAGATTCTATCAGAAGCAGTTTCAAACACTGCTTTTTTTGTGCCTTTAAGTTTTCAAAACGGGTCACGCTTATATAAACTTTCAATTAAGGAGTAATCTGTACCTTTATACTGTTAATCTATCAAGCTATATAAAGTAAGATAAAGACAAGTAAAGTTCTTCGTAAAATCAGGTTATTATAGACCAAGAAATAGACCAAGAAAAGCAAAACCCGCTACCACAGCGGGTTCTAACCAAATTCAAGCGGACTGGACGGGACTCGAACCCGCGACCTCCGCCGTGACAGGGCGGCATTCTAACCAACTGAACTACCAATCCGTTTCCCTATGTCTTTCAACAAGATTCGTTAAAAATCGTTTTTCGTTTTTCGGGATAGCAAAGATATGTTTTTCAATTTCTTAAGCCAAAACTTTTATTAAAAAAAATTGAAGACTTATTTTTGCAGCATTAGATAATTTATTTTCATCTCTTAACTACAAAGCTGTAAATTGCTCTTATGCCCGAATTTAAAAAACGACAATTCCTGGATTTTGAAAAGCCTATCAAAGACTTATACGACCAGGTAGAACAAATTAAAACCACCGCAGAAAAAAATAAAACAGATGTTTCCGGTTATGTACAGGTGCTGGAACAAAAAATTATAGACACTAAAAGGGACCTCACAGCCAATCTTACTCCCTGGCAAAAGGTACAATTGAGCAGGCACCCTGACAGACCTTATACTTTAAAGTACATTACAAAAATGTGCACCAATTTTATTGAGTTGCACGGAGACAGAAATGTGAAGGACGACATGGCTATGATTGGTGGCTTTGCTGACCTGGATGGCGAAACCGTCATGATCATTGGCCAGCAAAAAGGGATCAATACAAAAATGCGGCAATTGAGAAATTTTGGTATGGCCAATCCTGAAGGCTATCGTAAAGCATTGCGTTTAATGCGGTTGGCAGAAAAATTTAACAAGCCCATTATTACGTTGATTGATACTCCCGGCGCTTACCCCGGACTGGAAGCCGAAGAAAGAGGCCAGGGTGAAGCCATTGCAAGAAATATTTTTGAAATGATGCGACTGAAAGTACCGGTAATTTGTGTTGTTATCGGCGAAGGTGCCAGTGGTGGTGC
>JANMWP010000410.1:0-5204 GCA_031394065.1 Chitinophagaceae bacterium | reverse complement strand
TGATTGCGGCTTTGTGGGAAATAGCGTTACATTTTAAATATCTTCGTGCCAACATAACAAAGTGAGAAAACTCTTTAACCGAATTACAAACTGGGAGGCTTGGCCTTTTAAATTGCTTTACGCACCTATTGCACCTGTATGGGGCTGGTATATGCTCAGTTCGTGGTCGGTTTGGTTTTTTACACCAAGCAATCCTAAAATTACTTTTGGCGGAATGGATGGAGAAACTAAAAAAGAGATGTATGACCTGTTGCCCAAACATTTATACCCCGCCACTTTTAATGTTTTACCTCAACAGGATTTTAATACCGTAAAATCTGATTTGGATAAAAGCAGCATACAATATCCCTTTATTGTTAAACCCGATGTTGCCTGCCAGGGAATTTTATTTCGTAAAATTGATACCGAAGAACAATTACAAAGCTATCACGAAAAAATTCCTGTTGAATATATTGTACAGGAGTTGGTAAGTTACCCGATGGAAGTAAGTGTGTTTTATATCCGCCATCCGCAGCAGGCAAAAGGAAGGGTTACCGGCTTTTTGCACAAAATTCCGCTGCAGGTTACCGGTAATGGAATTGATACATTGCAACAGTTGATTCTGCAGCATCCAAAGGCACAAAAAAGACTGGGAGAAATGTTCAGCAAGCATAAAGAACAGCTACAAACAATTATGCCTGCCGGCGAAAAATATATGCTGAGTTATGCGGCCAATCATAATCGTGGAGCCCATTTTATTGATTTAAAAGAACATATTGATGATAAGCTGGTTGCCATTTTTGATGAGATAAGTCACAGCATTAATGATTTTTTTTATGGCCGCTACGATATCATGTGCAGCAATGTGGAAGACTTAAAGAACGGAAAAAATTTTACCATACTGGAGTACAATGGCTGTGTCGCAGAGCCCAATCATATTTATGATACGGGGTACACTTTAATTGTTGCTTACAAAGAAATTTTAAAGCACTGGAAAGCTTTATACCGGATATGTAAATACAACAGCGAGGAGGGTATAAAGCCCTGGCCTTTTCAAAAAGGAAGAAAATTTCTGGCACAGATAAAAGCACATTTTAAATTAATAAGGGAAGCTAACGAAAATATGAAGTAAGTTTTTCTTTTTTTTAAGTTTAAGGATTTTTATTAATGAATGGTAAACGCAGCAAAATGTCCATGATGTGTTATGGAAACAGGTACTTGCAAATTGCTTCCACAATTTAAAAAAGGAACTCCGTTTTTATCCTTTTCAACAATCATGTTTTCTTTTATTTCACCGGTAACTGAATTGTAGCAGTCAATTATTTTTTTATAAATAAATTGCTGTTGCTTAGGATGCGGTATTTGCGGTAAGTAAAAACAGGAGTTTATAAGTTCAATATTTATAATTCCTTTTGATTTTGCAGTGCTGTAGATATAATCTTTTGCAGTGACGGTATTTGTTTGATAGCAGCTGTTGTTGAACGCAACAATACCTGCAGTGGCTGATAATAAGGTGCAACTAAATTTCTGCGGAGCAAAAAAACGACCACCAAATTGCCGGGTGTAAATTTTATAAGCACTTTCCTTCATGGTCCATAATCTCCAAACCATTTCATTGGGCACCGCTGCTTCTTTGATATACTGTTGTTCTTGCCGGGTAAATATTTTTTCAAGAAACCCTTTTCTTCTCCAGTTGCTTTCAGCAGCGGCAATTTTTATAGCTACAATATCATTACCCGTCACTTTTCGCTTAGTTTGGAGGTTATTATTTCCATGGCAGCTTTTACCGTAAGCATTTTTTCCATCGACTCATTGTCTATAATAATGTCAAACTCGTTTTCAATATCAAGTATCACATCTACCAGGTTTGCTGAATTAATTTTAAGGTCGGTCAGGAAGTCGGTATTTTCATTCAAGTTATTAAATCCTTCTTCGTTCTTTACATAGGGCTTCACAATTCCTTTCAGCTTTTCTATCAACTCTTCTTTTGTCATCTATTATATTTTTTAAAAATGATACAGGCATTCACATCGCCAAAACCAAAACTGGCTTTAGCAATCACTTGCAATTTATTGTTTTCTAAAAATCTTTTCGGTATTTTTTCCGGGCTGATGATGGCAGCAATATCCGGGTGAATGTCTTCGCAATTGATGGATGGAAAGATAAAATTATTTTGCAAACATAAAATAGCCGCAACACTTTCAATAGCACCGGCAGCGCCCAAACAATGGCCTGTCATAGCTTTTAGCGAATGTATAAAAGGAAAATCTTTTCCTTTTCTGTTTAAAGCGGCTGCCCAGTTATTTATTTCTGCAGCATCTTTACTGGTTGCGGTTAAATGTCCGTTTATCAAATCAATTTCATTTGAATGTATGCCGGCATTGTTAACCGCATCTTTTATGCAGCGTTGTACCGCTTCATTGTTTGGAGCCGTCATGCTGCCGCTGCCACGCTGGCCGCCTGCATTTATTGCAGCTCCCGAAACTTCTCCATAAATTTTTGCGCCTCTTTCAACTGCACTGTCTAACGATTCCAATAACAATGCACCTGCACCGCTGCCGGGTACAAAGCCGCTTGCAGTTGCACTCATCGGGCGGGAAGCTTTTTCCGGATCGTTATTATGTTTATAGCTCATTACTTTCATGGCATCAAAGCCACCCCATATATACGGGCCATCATCACTGCACCCGCCCACAAGCATGCGTTTTGCTTTGCCGGCTTGTATTCTTTCAAAGCCCATCAATATCGCTTCTGTTCCGGTGCAGCAGGCCGATGAATTGCTGGTTACCAGGTTACCCAATCCCAGTATGCCACTTAGGTAAGCAGATACACCACTGACCATTGTTTGCAATACTGCGGTGCTGCCAAGCGTTTTTACTTTACCTGCATCTATCTTGTAAAAAGATTCCCGTAATTTTTCAACACTTGAACCTCCTGTTCCAAATACGGTTCCGCTATCCCAATCTGCATCGCTGTTTTCGTTGATGGGTAAACCTGCGTCCTTCCATGCATCCATACCGGCAATGCAGCCATACAAAATGCCGGAGCTGTTAAAATTTTTTAATTGAAGTGGAGACAGGTATTGCAGTTTTAATTCTTCTGATACCGGTGGGATGCCGCCGATGCAACAGGAAAAATTGAGGTCTTTCAGTTCCTGATAAAAACGAATTCCGGAGATACCGTTTTTTATAGCATTGGTAAAAGTAGCAATGCCCACACCATTTGGCGCAGCCACACCCAAGCCTGTTATAACAACCCTGTTATTCACTTTTTGCTTTTTATTATTCCGGAAATATTACCATTGCATACAACTTTACCGGCACTGTTTCTCATTTCTACATTGCAACTGAGTTTACCAAAACGAAAATATTTTTTTTGAGAAACCACCGTTACTTTTTCGCCAGGGAAAACCGGTGCAAGAAAATCGATGGCAACAGAACTGAGTACAATTGCGGGTTTAGAAGTAGCAGTGATATCAGCCTTCAACAAATAAATACCCAAACAAACAACGCCTATCTGTGCCATTGTTTCTGTAAGAATCACGCCCGGCGTTACCGGAAAATCTGTAAAATGCCCCCGGTAAAAATATTCATCTGCCTTGTACGTGTAACTTCCTGTTGCGCCGTTTTCTGTCACTTCATTTAATTCATCTACAAATAAAAATGGCGATGAATAGGGGAGCAGGTTTAGTATTTCTGTTGTTGTCATTGTTAATTGATATGTTCTCCTCCATCGGCAATAATGATACTTCCATTTATCCAGGCGGCTTCATCTTTACTTAAAAGATAAACCACGTTGGCAATATCTTCGGGTGTTGTTAACCGCTTAAGAGGATTTTGGTTAAGAGACCGTTCTTTTAATTCCTCATGCCCTGGTATCATCCTGAAAGAAACGGTATCTGTTAAGCCGGCCTGTATGCAGTTGGCTCTTATACCATGTGGTGCAAATTCCAATGCAATATTTCTGGTAATGGCTTCCAGTGCGGCTTTGGCAGCCGAAACGGCTGCATAGCCTTTCCATGCTTTTGTATTTCCCTGGCTGGTAAAACTGATTATCCTTGCATCTGGTGCAAATAATTTATTGTCGAAAATTACTTTTGTCCAGTCGTATAAACTGATGGCCATGGTCTCCAACGTTAAATGAAGATCATCATTTTGCAAAGCAGGCCTTTCATCCGCAATCATGGGTTTTAAATTTCCTTTGGCAATGCTGTGCAGCAGTATTCTTATCTTTCCTTTATCGCCCAGTTTTTCTTTTATGTCCTGTATAATATCTTCTCTCTTTTCAACAGACATGGCATCTTTATTAAACGAAACAAGCTCAACACCGGTTGCTTTTATTGTTTCAAATTCTTTTTCAATTGAAGGTAAATCTCCTTTACTGTTGCGGTGTACAATAATGATATTGCAACCATGGGCAGCCATTTTTTTTGCAGATGCTAAACCCAGGCCTGCTGAACCACCCAGTATGAGTGCCCAGTAATTTTTATTTTCAAATTCTTTTACCATTGTAATAAAATGCTTTGTGCAGAAAAGCCAGGCCCAAAGCTAAGCATCAATCCTTTATCACCCGCCGGTAAATTTCTTTCCAGAAACCGTTCCAGCACATACAATACGGTTACACTGCTCATATTTCCATATTGTTTTAAAACCTCTCGGGTATCATCAATATTTTTTCCTAAGGAGCCAAAAAGTTCTTCAACAGTTTGTACAATTTTTCTTCCACCGGGATGAAAGATGAGGTGATTGATTTCCTCAATACTCAAATTATTTTTTTTAAGAAAGGGATGTACAATTTTTGGGAAATGTTCCGAAATGGTTTCGGGTACCGTCTCATCAAGTATCATCTGCAGGCCGGTATTGGTGAGTTTAAAACCCATCATGTATTCAGCATCATAAAAATGATACATCTCTTCAGCAATAATTTCCGGTCCTTCATCTTCAGGGCAGGATGATAATAATATGGCAGCAGCGCCATCGCCAAATATGGCAGCACTTACAGCATTGGCCATCGAAAAATCATTTAACTGAAAAGTGGCGGTAGGAGATTCCACAGCAACCACGGCAGCCTTTTTTCCGGGATTGGCTTTTAAAAAATTCTTTGCGTAAATAATGCCTGAAACGCCAGCTGCACAACCCATTTCTGTAACCGGCAGCCGCACAATATCCTGTTTCATTTTTAATTTGTTCACCAGGTATGCATCAATTGATGGTATCATGATTCCG
>JANMWP010000472.1:0-3775 GCA_031394065.1 Chitinophagaceae bacterium | reverse complement strand
CCCATCGCCTAAGCACCATACGCCACGCTGATGAAATCATCGTTTTACAAAAAGGCGAGATTGTGGAAAGAGGAACACATGACAGTTTGATTGCGCAGAATGGTTTTTATAAAAGGTTGGTGGATATGCAGGAGGTGCGGTAAATTTTAAGCCCCCTCAATCAACCCCACCGCATTTCCCCACGGATCAATAACTGTGGCAACTTTTATTCCACCACCAACATCGGCAACAGCATACAAAACAGTTGCTCCCTCAGCTGCTAATTGTTCAACACAGTCATCAATTTCATCAACTGCCCAATGGCTTACGGTTTGGTTGCCAGAGGTTACGGTTTCATCCTGCGGATGCAAACCCAGTTCGCAACCGTTGAAATTAAAACCTACATAAAAGGCTTCATCAAAATAAGGTTGCACGCCGGTAAGCTTGCTGTACCATGTTTTTGCTGCCTGCAGATCGGGTACATAGTAAATAACGGTTCTTAATTTCTTAAACATAAATTGTAAATTTTTAACCACAAAGAAACGAAGGCACAAAGGTTGCCAATTAAAAAAGGAGAACGATTTCTCATTCTCCCAAACTAATTCCCAATTACTTATATACTAATCCCTACTTAGCCGCTCCCATCTTTGCTTCCATGCTCAACGTAGCGTGCGGTACTGCACGTAAACGGGCTTTGTCAATCAACTGGCCTGTTACACGGCAAATGCCATATGTCTTGTTTTCAATACGCATTACTGCTTTTTCCAGGTGATCAATAAACGTGATCTGGCGGCTGGCCATCTGGCTCAACTGTTCTCTTTCCATGCTCATACTGCCATCTTCCATAGTCATGTAACGGGCATCATCATTATCGCCACCCATTTCATCTTTGCGGGTAATTAAACCCTGCAGGTAACTCAATTCTTTTTTAGCAGAATCAAGCTTACGCTGAATGATCTCCCTGAACTCGGCCAAATCAGCATCGCTGTAACGTTTAATGGGCGCTCCCAAATCATGTTTAGGTTGATCCAGTACTGATTTGGTAAAATCAGGCTGGTATTTTCGGGATGTTTTGGTATTGATTTTTGGTAAAACAACCGGTTTAGCCGGGGTAATTTTAATATCTTTTGCTTTTTCGGGCGATTTTGCCTTTACAGGTGCAACTACTTTTTCAGGTGCTTTTTCTTTTTTCACTGCAACCGGTTTCACCGCCGGTACTTTAACTTCAATCTTCTTTGTCATAGGTTTACTTACTGTTTTTTTTGCAGCAGCTTTAACAACAGGTTTTGCTGCTTTTTTTACCACAATTGCCTTTTTTGGGGCCGTTTTTTTAACTTTTACTATATTTTTTACAGTTTTTTTGGCAACTACCTTTGGAGCAGGTTTATGAGCAACCGCTTTTTTTGGGGCAGATTTTTTGGCTGGGGCAGCCTTTTTTACCGGTGCGGATTTCTTTGCCGGAGCAGTTTTTTTAACTGGTTTTACCGCTTTTTTAGCAACTGGTTTAGCTGCTTTCTTTTTTGTAGCCATACTATTGTCCTTTTTTAAGTACGTTCACTTGTAATATAGCATCATTCACTTCTATTTCAATTCCGTTGTTTATGGCGGGGATAAAAGCAAGCGAATCAGCCAGAATTTCGGCGCAAATATAATCTTTATATTGAATTATAGACGGTTGAAGTGCAGCATTTTCGCTTACCGTCACATCTATGCGGTCGGCGAGGTTAAATCCGCTGTCTTTTCTTATGTTTTGAATCCGGTTCACAAACTCCCTGGCAGTTCCTTCTTTTTTCAAATTATCGGTAATCACTATGTCTAATGCTACTGTTAACTGACCTTTTACGGCAACTTCATAGCCCGGTATCTCATCGGTTGATATTTCCAGGTCTTCTGCATTGATGATAATAGGCTCTTCTCCCAAATTTTTATAATCGGGGTTAAGCAGAAAATCATTTTCAAGTACTTTATCAATAGTTGCATTATTAAACAATGCAATCTGTTCGGCTGCCCACTTCATTTTTGGTCCCAGTTTTTTGCCCAGGGTTTTAAAATTGGCTTTGGCTTTTTTCTTGATGAAGTCGTTTTCGGCACCCAACACATCCACTTCCTTAATATTGGTTTCGGCTTTTATAATGTCTTCTACTTTTTTTATCCTGGCAGACATGGTGGCATCCAATGCCGGAATAAACACTTTTTGCAAAGGCTGCCTTACTTTCAGGTTTACTTTTTTGCGTAGCGATAATATAAGGGAAGAAATATCCTGTGCCAGCTGCATTCTTTTTTCCAGGTCAATATCAATCACCGCTTCATTTACTTTTGGAAAATCGGTATGATGAACCGATTCGTTTGCAAATCGATTTGAAACAGTATTGAGATTATTAAATAACCAATCTGCAAAAAAAGGAGCCACCGGAGCCATCAGTTTGCACAATGTTTCCAAACACTCGTACAGGGTTTGATAAGCACAAATTTTATCATGCTCATATTCGCCTTTCCAAAACCGACGGCGGCAGAGCCTTACATACCAATTACTCAAATGCGCATCCACAAAATCTTCAATAGAGCGGCCTGCCTGCGTAGGCTCGTAAGCATCAAAATTTTCCTGTACATCTTTTATTAAAGAGTTTAGGGAAGATAAGATCCATTGGTCAATTTCGGGTCTGTCTTTAATCGGGATATAGGTTTCTTTAAAAGCAAACCCATCTACGTTTGCATACAAGGCAAAAAACTGGTACGTATTATATAAGGTGCCAAAGAATTTCCGCTGCACTTCTTTAATACCTTCCAGGTCAAATTTTAAATTATCCCATGGTGATGCATTGGTGATGAGATACCAGCGGGTGGCATCGGCACCAAAGGTATCGATGGTTACAAAAGGATCAACCACATTGCCGAGGCGCTTGCTCATTTTGTTACCGGCTTTATCTAACACCAAACCATTCGAAACAACGGTTTTGTAAGCAAGGCCTAACCCCCCACCCCCTGAAGGGAGAGATTGCGAAGAACCAAGCGAAAGATTGTGCTTAGCTAATTCTTCATCAATACTTTCTTTTAGCAGCGCAGCCAAAGCATGTAAGGTATAAAACCAGCCTCTTGTCTGGTCAACACCTTCTGCAATAAAATCGGCAGGATAACTTTTTGCAAATGTTTCTACATTTTCAAAAGGGAAATGCCATTGGGCATAAGGCATGGCACCGCTATCAAACCAAACATCAATTAAATCAGGAACACGCTGCATGGGTTTTCCCGACGGGCTTACCAGTGTAATTTCATCTACATAAGGTTTATGCAGATCTAAAATTCCTTCATGCAAATAGTGCTTGTTTGTTTCGCCGCCCAAAACTTCGGCGGCTTTCTTTATTTCGTTGTTTAATTCTTCAATAGAACCGATACATTTTTCTTCTTCGCCGTCTGCGGTTTTCCAGATAGGAAGCGGAGTTCCCCAAAAGCGGCTGCGGCTTAGGTTCCAGTCAACCACATTCTCAAGCCAGTTACCAAAGCGGCCCGTGCCGGTGCTTGCAGGCTTCCAGTTGATAGTTTTATTCAATTCTACCATCCTGTCTTTTACTGCCGTGGTTTTAATAAACCAGGCATCAAGTGGATAATAAATGATGGGCTTATCGTTACGCCAGCAATGCGGATAACTGTGCTCGTATTTTTCGACTTTAAAGGCACGGTTCTCTTTCTTGAGTTTTACGGCGATGTCTACATTCACATCCACATAATCTTTCTCATCCTTATAATTCTTCACATAACGGTTGCTGAATTCTCCCACACCATCAACAAATTTTCCTTC
>JANMWP010000467.1:0-7591 GCA_031394065.1 Chitinophagaceae bacterium | reverse complement strand
GTATTGAATATATGGTTTGGTTAGCTGATTGGTACAGGCATAATTCCGGCGGTAAAGGTGTTGGATTCTTCCAGATAGGTGGAGGTATTGCCGGAGATTTTCCTATTTGCGTAGTACCCATGATGTACCAGGACCTGGAATGGCATGATGTACCTTTCTGGAGTTATTTTTGCCAGATTTCAGATTCAACAACTTCGTATGGTTCTTATAGCGGAGCTGTACCTAACGAAAAAATTACCTGGGGTAAATTAGATATTACTACACCAAAATTTATTGTGGAGAGTGATGCTACGATTGTGGCTCCGTTGATTTTTGCGTGGGTGTTGGGATGGTAAGGAGCTATTTACCACAAAGATCACGAAGCATTTTCACGAAGAACACAAAGGTATAATGTAACAAAGGGCACAAAGAATATCCTTTGTGCTCTTTGTGTAAAAACTTTGTGTACTTCGTGGTTAAACTCTACCTCGTCCCCATATTTAACGGCGTATCTCTTTTCAGCATCCCATCTCTGTTAGCAATTTCCCATGCGGTATGAAAAATCATACGCACTCTTTTTTCATACAAGCTCCAGTTTATTTTTTCAACCGTATCGGTTGTCTGGTGATAATCTGCTTTAAGCATACCATCATAAAAAAACAAAATGGGCACACCTTTGCGGGCAAAATTGTAATGGTCGCTGCGGAAATAAATGCGGTTCTGGTCGTTGGGGTCATCAAATTTATAATCCAAAACCAGGTTGGTATATTTTTTATTTACGCCTTCGTTGATGATTGGTAAATCGCTACTGAGTTTGTCATGGCCAATTACATAAACATAATTCAGGGTATCGTCTTTTGAACGTTCTGTATCTATGCGGCCAACCATATCGGTATTTAAATCAACGGTTGTTTTTTCCAGCGGATAAAAAGGATGATCGCTGTAATACTCACTGCCCCACAGGCCTTTTTCTTCGCCGCTTACGGTCATAAATACCATGGTTCTTCTGGGGCGGTTGCCTTCGGCAGCTGCTTTTGCAAATGCCTCTGCCATGTTGATTACGGCGCAGGTGCCGCTGCCATCATCATCGGCACCGTAATAAATTTTTCCGTTTCGCATGCCCAGGTGATCATAATGGCCGGTTAAAAAAACATACTCATCTTTTTTATCGGTGCCTTCAATAATGCCCACTACATTGCTGGCGTTAATGGTTGTGCGGTATTTTTCAAATTTGTAAGCAATTTTTATTTTGCTTTCCATTGGCCATTGATTTGCTAAAGCACCATTGGCTTTTACAATTTTTAAAAGGGTATCAAAATTATTGCCTACAATAGTTTTTGCAAATGCATGTGAAAGCTGTGCAAAGTTCAATGATTTGGTTCCGGCATTTTCTCTTGGATAATAAACACCTGTTTTTTTACCATTGGCAACCACACGCTCGTTAAAAATTTCCTGTGTTGGATTAATAACCAAAACACCTGTTGCGCCTTTGGCAGCAGCGGCTTCCAGCTTTTTTGGTATGCCGGGGAATGTCCATGCACTGGAACGGGTTGTTCCGCTTAAAAAATACTTTCCGTCTTTTTTGGGTTCGCCCAAAAAGATAATTACAATTTTTCCTTTCACATCAAGGCTGGTATAGTCACTGTATTTTTCATCATCAATACCATAGCCTGCAAAAATTATTTTTTTGCCTTTAAAATTTCCGGTTTCATTGTTGTTTAACTGAACAACAAAATCTTTACCATATTCAGCGGTTTTGCCGGCAACAGTAAGTTGTGCGGTTTTTAAACTATCCTGGTAAAGCGGATAAAATTGCTGATAACCTTTTAAAGATGGTACCGTTTTTAAGCCCATGGCTTTAAACTGCGTTTCAATATATGCAGCTGCCTTACGTTGGCCCTCGGTTCCGGTTTCCCGCCCTTCCATTTCGCCACCGGCAATAATGCTTAAGTGTTTTTGAAGATTATTTCCGGTTATGTTTGCTGCATATTTAGCAGCAGCATCTGATTGTGCAAACGAAACCTGAACAGCTGCAAAAAAGCAGGTTAATAAAAATACTTTTTTCATTTTTTAAATTTAGTGAAGAGCCAGCCAGGAATAATTCCATTCGGGCGGGCAAAATAATCAAAACAATAAAGGCACGGTTTTATTTTTGATAAACGGTGATATAAGCTTTCGGCAAGCTTAACAGGTAATTTTAGCAACACGGGTTTGATGACGGCCTCCTTCAAAAGCGGTGTTCATAAAAATGTCCAGCATTTTTTCGGCATCGCCATCCCGTACAAAACGTGCCGGTATGCAGATGATGTTGGCATTATTGTGTTTACGTGCAAGTTCGGCCAGCTCCTCTCCCCAACAAATAGCAGCCCGTACACCGGCATGTTTATTGGCTGTAATAGCAACACCATTGGCGCTGCCGCATAATAAAATACCAAAAGCAGCTTCGCCTTTTTCAACCGCCGATGCAACGGGATGTGCAAAATCGGGATAATCAACAGAGTCTTTATTGAAAGTGCCAAAATCATGAAAGGCCAGGCCTTCGCCTTCTAAAACAGAGATCAGGTCTTCTTTGCAATCAAATCCTGCATGATCGCATCCAATGGCAATGGGTAGTTTTAAATTGAAAGGAGACATAAAAAAAATTTGGAGTTTGTTGTTTATAGTTTTTGTTGACATAAAGTTACAACCTTTAACCAAAAACTATTAACCTTTAACTTATTAGCTCCACTCTTTTTCTTCTTTAGCTTTTTGCTTATCAACCCGTGCAACAATAATTACACTGATTTCATATAATATCAGCAATGGAATGGCAACAATTGTCTGGCTGGTCCAATCCGGAGAGGGGGTAATTACAGCTGCTAAAACCAAAATGATTACAAAGGCATACTTTCTGTATTTTTTTAAAAATTTGGCAGTAATAAAACCGATTTTAGCCATTACATAAGCCAATATGGGTAATTCAAAAGCAATGCCGCAACCAAGTATAATGTTGTTCAGGGTATCAATATAATCATCCAGCGTGGGCATGTATTTATAAGCGCCGACTGTACCCAAAGTAAAATTTGCTAAAAAATTAAAAGTAAACGGGGCCAGTAAAAAATATCCAAATGCGGCTCCCAGAAAAAAACAAAGTGATACCCAAAAAATACTGCCCCTTGCATATTTTACTTCCTTGGGAGATAAGGCGGGTTTTATAAAGCGCCACAGTTCCCAAAATAAATACGGGAAAGCAATGATGATACCACCAATCATAGCAATATTTATGGCCGACATGAATGGCCCGCTAACAGTGTTACCCTGCAGGGGAATGCTTACCGGAGGCATACACAAAGCCTGTCCCAAACCTAATTTATGGCTCCAGTTACATAATGCAGAGTAGGTTATAAAAGTTGACCTGGCCGGGGCATAAATAATATTATCAAAAACCCAGTCTATAAAAACGAAGATACTTATAGCGGCTGCCAACCAAACGGCTACACCTCTTACCAAATGCCAGCGCAGGGCTTCAAGATGACCCATAAAAGACATCTCCTCCGGCTCGGCGGCAGCACTGTCCTTATTGCGCAGGCGTTTAAAAAAATTTTTCCTATCTGATGATTCTGTAGCCAATGGTATATTTTGGATTGCAAAGGTAAAGTACTAAAGCCTTAATCAGACAGCCGGAATATTTTTTACATTTCCGGTGCGTTTTAATATGCCCCAGCCCTGCAATTCGCCTTTAAGTGCTTTGTTAAACGATTTGAAAAGGATATAATACATCAGCTGCCGGTAAATAAGCCGCTGCGGTATCATCCATACTAATTTTTTGTAGTCTTCTTTTTCAAAAGCAAACGCCAGGGCGGCACCTGCAACATCAACAAGGGTAAAAATAAAATAATAAAAAATGATATTACTGATATCAGATTGTATAATACCAAAACCCGCAGCCAGCAAACTGAACACCAGAATAAAATCGGCAAGCGGCGCCAGAAAAGGCAGCAGTATCTGAAAAATGAGAATATTGGGCAAAGCAACCAGGCCCAAATTTTTATATTTTGGGTTAAAGACAGCATCGCGGTGTTTCCAAAAACTCTGTATTACGCCAAAGCTCCAGCGAAAACGTTGTTTCATAAACTGGCGCATGGTTTCGGGAGCTTCGGTATAGGAAATAGCTTCGTTGCAGTTTTTTACTTTATAACCATTGCGGTGCAGGCGCATGGTAAGGTCGCAATCTTCGGCAAGCGTATCGGTAGTAAAAGCGCCCGATTTTATAACAGCTTCTTTTCTGAAAGCCCCAATTGCACCGGGTACTACTGTAATGCAGTTCAGCAGTTCAAAAGCCCTGCGGTCAAAATTTTGAGAAGTGATGTATTCAATACTTTGCCAGCGGGTAATGAGGTTTACTTCGTTACCCACTTTTACATTACCGGCAACAGCACCAACTGAGTCATCAGTAAATTTTTTCATTAGCTGCGATACAGCATCAGTTTTCAATTGTGTATCGGCATCAATACAAATTACAAAGTCGCTGTTGGCAATATTGATTCCGTAATTTAATGCAGAAGCTTTACCTCCGTTTGGTTTTGTATGCACCTGAACATCGGGATTGCTGATAAATTCTTCGGCTACTTTTTTGTATGTATTGTCGGTACTGCCGTCATCCACAAAAACAACCCGCAGGTTTGGATAATTCTGCTGCAATAAACTGTTTACTGTTCTGCAGGCATTTATTTCTTCGTTATAT
The DNA here is from genome assembly GCA_031394065.1 of Chitinophagaceae bacterium. GTDB lineage: Bacteria > Bacteroidota > Bacteroidia > Chitinophagales > Chitinophagaceae > Ferruginibacter. The sequence goes on along the minus strand of JANMWP010000467.1, from coordinate 2,889 downwards.
GCAGGCACAATAATACTTACCATGGGTTGTGCTGTTGCAAAGGCAGCGTTTTTTTCTTTCTTTTTTTGAAGTGTTGCTAAAATGGCCATACCCGTCATTCTGCCAACGGAAAGAATAATACCGATGATGAATAAGGCAAAAACAAAATGCCCTCCCCAGTAAGTAGCTTCGGCAACAAAAAAGTTAAGTGAGTTTACCCAGCTTCTTTTAACCTTTGGCATTACATCATCTTTTGTTTTACCCATCAGGTCGGCTACGGTCGTAAATTTGCATCCGCGTTTTTTAAAATAATCAATTATCCTGGGGAGGGCATCTACAGTAGGTTGCCTGGTTTTTCCACCTGCATCGTGTAGTAGAATGATACTTGCGTCTGTTGCTTCTGCAAGGCGTATGGTACGGTTTACAATACTGTCTGCATTCATGTTTGGGTCCCAGTCGTTGGGGTCAATACTTTCACCTACGGTGATGTAATTGTCTTTTTTGCTTCGGGCAATGGGTTCAATCTCTTCAAATGTTTGTGGTTCACTATCTGCATTGTAAGGCGCCCTGAACAAAATGGTAGATCGACCTGTAATACATTCAATCAAAACACGGGTTGCTTTTAATTCCAGATCGGCCCTTTCGGGGCTCATCTTTGCAATGTTATGATGAGTGAAAGTGTGGTTGCCAATTTCATATCCGCTTTTATAAATGCGGTTTAATAAGGGGATATTATTTTCTGCATTTAATCCTATCACAAAAAAGGTTGCCGGTATTTTTTCTTTTTCAAGAATCTTTAAAATCTTTGGTGTGTAAGTGGCATCGGGCCCGTCATCAAAAGTTAAAATAATTTTATGTCCCGGGCCAATGGGCGTTTTGTCTTCTGCAAATTTTTCATATACATAACCCGATGGAAGCTGTAAATATTGCTGTTCTGTAATCAGCATTTCTGCATTGTCAGTTTCTAATTTAATGTTACCCTGGGCAGGTGTAAAAATAATATTGAGTAATTCGCCTTCTCCGGTTGGGGTAGGTTTTTTATCGGGGTTAACCGGCATGGTTGCAAGGGTATTGAAATCGAAAGGATTTTTATTAAGAGATTCTGTACTCAGGTTTCTGCTATAAAAATTCCAGATACGGGGGTCTTCGCCACCCAAATGCCAGAGTGCCGTACCTGCAGTTGCATAGTCATCGCTGTAGCGTAAAATATTGAAAGTTGTAGCAGCATCGGTAAACCAAATAAAATGTTTTGTTTCGGAAGATGTATCTGACTCAGATTCCAGGAAATTGAAATGAAGATTATAAGTATCATTATCAAATGAAATGACAGAACCCGAAATCTTTGCTTTATCAATTACCTCGGCATAGGTAATATCCTGTATGTGTTTTCCATCTTCATCTGTATACCAGTCTCTGCCGTATCCTGCCACACCCAGAATTATTTTGGAAGCATCCATTTTATTATCCAGCCACTCCAGTTGTTCTTCAATCCATTTTTGTGCAGAGATGGGCCCGGCACCGGTTGCATCGCTGTACTGGTCATAAGCCATCAGTATTACATAGTCGTTATATGCTGCCAGCTTTTCATAATCGTAATCTTCATTTTTGGGAGTTACATCCATACTAACCAAAAGGCCTTTGCTGTGTAAGGCTTCGTATAATTCTTTTTGAAACTGAGTAAGCGTTTCATTGCTTTTTTCATTCAGTTCTTCAAAATCTATATTAATACCCTGTAACTTATAATAAGATAGCGTATCAACAAGCTGCTGAATAATTGCCTTTCTTTTTTCTACATTATTAATAATGGTATGGGCAAGGGTTGCATCAAAATCGCCAAATTCAGTCCCCTTTTTATTGCTGTTGAAATTATTAAATATGGGTTGAATGCTGAGATTTTTCTGTTTCATTACTGCCAGGCCGGCACTGTCAATTCGGGTTTGTAATTTAAATGTAATTGGGTCAATAAAAAACCATTCGGGATAAATGGTATTCAATTTATCTCCGTTTGTTTTCAGGTCGGATAAAGAAGCTGTAAGCCAGGGTGTATAAAATGCAGCCCGTATTTGAGAAGCATTTAGTTTTATTTTAGAAACTTTCTTAAGCGAATCTTCCCGTTGTTGTTTTTCTAAAAAATCTTTAAAACCTTTAAATTTTTTATTCAGAGGCGATGCAAAAGTGAGTTTATTGGAAGGGTCTAATTTGCTCTGGTAATATTTTGCTTTTGAATTGATATTGGGCAGGTTAGGGTTTCTTCCGTTTATTACAGCAACAACCAGTACGGAGAGTAAAAATAAAACAACCAGTAAAATTATGCGGCTGGTCCATTTTATACTTTTCCAGCGTAAAGGGTTATTGGTTTGAAAAACCTGAACATCATTACCCATGTAAGGTCAGTTTGAGAGATTGAGTTACAAAGCTGCATCTTGTAATCTGAAAAAAAATACAGTTAACACAAGATTAACCAGAGTCAACAGTTTGTATAGCATGGGTATAAAAGAGAAGCCCCTGTAGAAACAGGGGCCGTTACCAAAACTAACTGCTTATGAGAAAATTGAATTATCGTTGTTTTACCTAAAACGCTCTTTTTCCTTTTCCTTCATGGTCATTTTTAATCTTAAGAACGCTGTAGTAATTATAAATACGCAAAATGAATGCCAAAGGTTTTATTAAATCTGTTAAGTATTTCTTAATGCCTGTGTTTTTATCAATTCACTTGCTTTATTAACGAAGAAAAGAACTTATTATTTTTAATTGAACCTTTTTATATTTTGGTAAGTGCCCAAAACATTAAAAAAGTAGCAGTTATATTGACTTTTTTTTAACCATGGGTTTAACAGCAATAAAAAAGCACGCTGATTTTCAGCGTGCTATAACAATTCTTTATGGTTTTTACTATTTAATAAAACCCTT
>JANMWP010000446.1:0-6086 GCA_031394065.1 Chitinophagaceae bacterium | reverse complement strand
GTCTTTTATGGTAAAACCGGAAGTTTCTTTACTTAAATTTAAAAAAACGAGCACTTCACTAAAATCAGTTTTGCGTAAATAAGCCATTACGTTTTTGCTACCTTCCGTAATGATATGAAATGTAGTAACTGAACTATCAGCCGACCGAAGTGCCGGATTATTTTTACGCAAGGTTAATAAAGTTTTATAAAAATCATGATACCGGTTTTCGTCAGTCCAGGCAATACTGTCTTTCTCAAAAAATTGCAGGCGTTTAAGGTTCGGCATTTCTTCTCCGCTGTAAATCATGGGTATTCCGTTCCAGGTACAATTGAATACAGTTAAGGCTTTCAGCATTTCACCATACTTTTCAATTGCCGTTCCGTTCCAGGTATTTTCATCATGGTTGCTGGTAAAATACATACGGTGAGCAGATTCAGGAAAAGCAGTTTCATATTTTGCAAGCACTTCATACAAGCTATTCAAATCTGTATTTCCTTTATAAAAATTTTCAGTACGGTGCATCCATTCCCAGGTAAATGTTGCATCAAAAACTTCGTGATAATTTATTTCTTCAGATTCGGCCAGCCAGAAAAGGTTTTGCTTTAAAGGTTCAATGGCTGTACGTGCTTTTTTCCAGAAATCAAGTGGCGTAAGGTGTGCAAGGTCGGCTCTGAAACCATCAATATCAAAATCGGTAACCCAGTATTTCATGGCATCAATCATGGCATCCTGTTCTGCAATACCGGTATGATCAATCTGAATCACATCTGTCCAGTCGTATGGTGGCAAAAAATTTCCTGCATCATCTATTACAAAATATTCAGGATGATCTTTTGTCCATACATGATCCCATGCTGTATGATTGGCCACCCAATCCATGATGATTTTCATACCGGATTCATGTACCAGTTTCACCAGGTTTTTAAAATCTGTTGCAGTTCCAAATTCGGGGTTTACCCCTTTAAAATCTGAAATGGAGTAATAACTTCCCAATGTTCCCTTTCGGTTTATTTTTCCAATCGGGTGAATGGGCATTATCCAAAGCACTTCCACACCCATATCTTTCAGTCTGGGCAACGATTTGGCAAAAGCAGTAAAAGTACCTTCAACAGTATATTGTCTGATATTTACTTCATAAATATTTGTTTGGGCAATCCAACCGGCTCTTTTATATATTTCATTGCTCATGTATAAATAAAATTAATTTCTTTGTTCAAATGTAAGCACAGGATTTTTTAAAATGTTCAAAATTTAATATTAATATCAACCATGTACCTTTGCATTTGTTATAAATTATCATGAAAGAATTTGATGTTCCCATAATATACCGCAGCCCGTTAATTGCCAAAATAAAAAATAAGCGCAAAGAACTGGATAAAATGAAAAAGGATTTTAGTCCTACCCTGCTGGATTATGGCCCACTTAAGATTTACCTAGCCCGGCATTTTGGATTTTGTTATGGAGTTGAAAATGCCATTGAAATTGCATTCCGCACCATTGAAGAAAATCCCGGTAAGCGTATTTTTTTATTGAGCGAAATGATTCACAATCCGCAGGTAAATGCCGATCTGCTTGCAAAGGGGGTTAGGTTTTTACAGGATACCTATGGAAAACAGGTTATTCCCTTTGAAAGTTTAACCAATGATGATGTTGTAATTATTCCGGCTTTTGGTACCACTTTGGATATTGAAAAACAGCTTACTGATATTGGAATTGAAACTTACAGGTACAATACAACCTGTCCTTTTGTTGAAAAAGTATGGAACCGGAGTGAGCAGATAGCCAAAAAAAATTACACGGTAATTGTACATGGCAAACCAACTCATGAGGAAACAAGAGCTACATTTTCGCATGCATCGGCACACACCCCTACCATCATTGTGAATGATATGAATGACGCCATCATCCTGGGTAAATATATAAGTGGCGAAAAGCGTATTGATTTATTCAACCACGATTTTAACGGTAAGTATTCAGATGGATTTGATATACATAAAGACCTGGAACGGATTGGTGTTGTAAATCAAACGACGATGCTGGCCAGCGATACGCAGGAAATTTCGGAATTTTTAAAACAGGTTATGATTAAAAAATACAACCTGGATAATAAGAACATTGAAGGCCGCTTTGCCGATACAAGAGATACCCTGTGCTATGCAACCAATGATAACCAATCGGCCGTTTATGGATTACTGGAGCAGGAAGCAGACCTGGCCATTGTTGTAGGAGGCTATAACAGCAGCAATACAACTCACCTGGTTGAATTATGTGAAGCCGAAATTCCTACGTATTTTATTAATGATGAAGAAAAAATAATTGCCGCAGGTTCAATACTGCATTACGACATTCACAGAAAAGCAGAAAAATTAACTGAAAATTTTTTAACAGATAAAAATCCAGTAAAGATATTAATGACCAGTGGGGCAAGTTGTCCGGATGCATTGGTTGAAGCTATTATCAATAAATTAAAAACAATTTTTAATGTTGATAAATCAACCGAAGAACTGCTGAAACAATTAGATCAACCCAAATAAAAAAAACCTTACACATGGTAAGGTTTTAAATTAAAACATAGAGGTAAGAAAAAAAAAACTTAATTAAGTTTCATCACTTTCGTTTTCAGGCTCCTGGTACTGCTTACTACTTCTATAAAGTAAATACCGCCCGGTAAAGATTCAACCTTGGTGATATCAATATTATTATCGCCTACACTCGTCTCGGCCTGTTGTGTACTCATTAAAATACCATTGCTGTTGATAACATTTATGGTAACTTTTTCAGCCTTATCGCAATTAACACGTATTTTAACACGCCTGCTGAAAGGGTTTGGATAAACAATCATTACACTGATTCCCTTAACATCAACATTAACCATAATGGTTTTACTGTAATTATAATTCCCATTGTTATCAACCATGGCCAACCGGTAATAGTTATTTCCCCTGGGTGCAGTAATATCTAAAAAATTATAGTTTATGTTACTGTTCAGTTGTCCGCTGACAGTAGTAACCTTACTGATTTGTCTGAAATTAATACCATCGGTGCTGCGTTCCACATCAAAGTGATCAATGTTAATTTCAGAATAGGTACTCCAACCCAGTTGAATAAACCCATCCGTATAATTACCATTGAATTGGTTAATAATTAAAGGAAGGACCACACCCGGTGCATTTTTTACACCGCCATCAATATTATTTACAACTTCTCCTGCATTCAGTTTAAATGGCTTTGTTCTGCCTGAGATGGTATCTGATTTACTGTTTATAAAATGTCCTGAACTATCAGTCACCAATTTTGTATAAGCATAATTGGGAGGTATATTATTAAAGCCAACAATAAAAGTCTTTGAACCAACTGCAGGAACCGGAATTTTATTGAAATGATAATAACCGGAATCATCAGTATACTTTGAATCAATGATATTCAACAGAGAATCATACAAAACCACTTCTACATTGGGCATACCCGGTTCGCCGGCATCCTGCTTGCCATTTACATTATTGTCAAGCCAGACATAATCCCCAATAGAAGCAAAATTGTTTATGAAAGCGGAGTCGTTAGCAGCTATAGAATCTGGTACCGCTCTTAAAGCTGGTTGCTTATTTTCAGATTGTGCAAAACCTGCATTGCTGATGAGGATAAGAATGATACTTACCATTAAAGCAATCAAAGTCCTGTTTTTAAAACAAGCTTTTGATTTTTTTTGTATGGTAATATTTTTTATCATTTTTACTTTTAAGTGTATTAAATATTTCTCTTCTTATTTTTAATTTATAACAACCAGTTTTTGCTGCAATACAGTTCCTGCTTCAGTAAACACTTTTACAAAATAAGTTCCTGACAGCAGGGTAGAAATATTTATTTTAACTGTATTACCTGTAACCGGTTGCTTATTAATTACAGTCTTTCCGGTAACATCAAACACACTGATACTGTTATTATTTATTGGGAGATTATTTAAGTTAATATTTGCGATACCTCTTGCCGGATTAGGAAAAATATCAACAGTGCTGTTCGTAATATTCATGTTTATCAAAACAATATTACTGTAAAATTTTGCTCCATCAATGTCTGCCTGTTGCATTCTGTAAAAATTCCTTCCGTTAAGCGGTTTTATATCCAGCACATTGTACTTTATTTCCGTATTGCTGTTTCCCACAGCTTTTACCCTGGTTAATTCTGTAAAATGAATACCATCTGCAGAGCGTTCAATAATAAATTCCTTTGCGTTTTGCTCAGTTGCCGTTGCCCAGTTAATTTGAACTTGCCCGCTACCCATTTTTTTTGCAGCAAAATATTTTAAATGAACCGGTAGTGTAAAAGGGCAGGCAACCGTTGCTGAAGGGGTGAGCATGGCATTTAAATACATACGCTGACCATTTATCTTTTCAATAACTGATGTGCTGTTAAAATCATGATTACCCAGAAAAAAAACCAGGCCGCCTCTTCCGCTCACCAGTTTTGATGCAGTTGCTCCATAAGAGCCTTCCTGACCCGGATTGGCACCTTTGATCGTTGAGAAAAAATGATTACTGGCTGTACTTCCTGACGAAAAAGACCAAGTCTGTGTGTTGCCCCCAATATTAGCATTATAACTTCCTTCAAATTGTCCAAAAGAAAGATCATTATTTTGATAATTAATATTTGTAGAAATATTTACATTTGTATTATCAAAACCGGAAGTAGTTTGAAAATGTCCATTGACCCAATTTTCGTAAGTAGTAATAGCGTGACATTGTGCCAGAAAATTACCGCCTAATAATACATAGTTTTTAATGCTGTCTATAAATGGCCCCTGACTTCCGTTGTGCGGTTCAGAAGCAAATGTGTAACAACCTAAAGTTAAACCTGCTGCACTTGGCAGCACACTGTAGTTTGTTACAGGAACCGATGCGTTCACTAAATAATCAATATGAATATTAGCATTTCCCCCATCATCAACTACGGCTATTTTTGGCTTTAAACCATACATATCATATCGAACATCTGCTGTAGTTGCGACTGTGGTAACATATACTTTTACTTTTCCTGTTACTGTTTGGGCATTATTAAAACTGGTTACAATTGCCATAACTCCGGCTGTATCAGCAGGGGGGATAACAAATGGGCCGGCTTTAAAATTATAAGTTGATACCGGATAGGTATTTATTTGGTAATTAGCATTCTGATTAGTTTGATTAGAAATAGCATTGGTACTTAAAGTTATTTGTGTTGTATTATTTATGCTTTGAATTGTTGTGCCCGAAGTAACACCTGGTGCAGTAACTTTCATGCCAACCTGAAGTATCCCAACAATACTACTCACCTGGGCAATATTACTTCCGGCAGTAACAGTAATTTTAGAACTTGCAGTAATGATAGTTGGATTTGTAATTGAAAATGCAGGCACAGAGATATCAATTCCATCTTTACCCTTACCGGCAGTTATTACCCAACGTAGTCTTTTATAATTGTTCATTAATGTTACAATAAGACCATAAGCTTTCAGGTTAAAAATACCGGCATTACCCTGGTTTGTATTGTCCATGGCAATAATAATTGAACCAGCAGGCGCTGTTCTCAGATTCGCATCGGGATTAGGAAGATCTGTATTTTGAGCAATAAGATCATTACTTACAGCAAACAAGACTGCAGTAAATGCAAGTGCGATTTTAATAGAATTCGAAACCTTATTCGTAAAGTTTCTTAATTCCTTGTGGGTAGAATTATTATTCATTTTATTTTCTTTCAGGGGTTATAATTCCTTTTAACAGGAGCTATTTTTTTTCTGTTTTTCAAAAAATAAAAGAATACTGGATAATTTTTAAAGCATATCAATTACCGGAGTCTGATGATTGTTGCTCTTATTTTAATGAATAAAATAAGAAACTTCATCTGCAACAACTGCATTTGATATCATTTGTTGATGTTGCATAAATACAAACCAACCTTTTCAAACTAAGGGAGAAATCACGTGAAAGACAGTAAAATTACTATTGTTAGGGGATACAAATATATAGAAATCATTTTCACATTTCCTAATTTTTTTTTAAAAAATTCAGAAAAAATACAGTAACTATTTATTTATCAATACTTTGTGGGGTCAAAAAAAAGAGCCCCCCGGT
>JANMWP010000364.1:0-6438 GCA_031394065.1 Chitinophagaceae bacterium | reverse complement strand
ACAGTTTGCCACCAGCCAGAAATGCCCGAAAGGTTGGTTTGCATTTCTATAAAACCATCTGCATTTACATCTAAAGGCAATATTGCTTTAACAGAAGAAAGTTGAACAGGCACCGGCAGTTTTTTAATGCTGAAATTTTGGGTGCCATTATTATATGCGATGCAGGAGGATGAGTAATTGATTTGCTTTACAACCGATTTCTCCATTTGCGTTTTACTGAACAGATCCTGCATGCTCTTTTTTGCATATTCGGAATTATGCAGGTTTTGTTTTTTCAATACCGGCATCTGGCTTTCCAGTTCGGCCTTCATAAAAACCGGTTTGTCCTTCCCATCAACCGTCCGTGTAAGAATCTTATCAACCTGGCCATTATTATCAAAATCATTTAAAAATAGTTTAAGCGGATTTTCCGCATCGGGTTTCAGCGAAAAATTTTCTCCAACATTACCCAATACAAGATCATTTTTTCCATCGCCATTTAAATCGGCTGCAGTAACAGTTTGCCACCAACCGGAAATACCCGGCAGGTTGGTTTGCATTTCTGTAAAACTGTTATCGTGATACTTGAAGATTTTAGGACTCATCCATTCTCCAACTATCACCAGTTCCTTTTTTTGATCTCCATCCATATCAGCCCATACTGCACCTGTTACCATACCGGCATCTGTAATGCCCTTACATTTATCTGCAGGCATATCCATAAAATTACCTTTGCCATCATTAATATAAATATGACTTTGTGGAGTTAACCCATAACTGCCTGATACAAAACCTGCGCCAACAAAGAGGTCCATATCGCCATCAGCATCAATATCTTCAGCAATGGCAACCGCAATATTATCTTTATTCGGTGGAAATGCATTTGCGGCTTTTTTAAAATTTCCCTTTCCATCATTTAAAAATAACCGATGCTGCAACTCACTGCTAAAAGGCATTGCTGCATTACCCCCGGCACATACCAGCAGGTCTTTGTCCCCATCGCCATCACAATCAAAAAATAAAACAGATGCATCCACAAATCCGGCAAACTGTTTAAATGCTCCCTGTTCATTTTTAATAAAATTGCCCGAAACATTTTGTATATATAATTGCCCTGGCTTTGACTGGGTTCCTCCAATGTAAATATCATCCAGCCCATCACCATTTATATCTGCTGCAGCAGCTTTTGGGCCTTCATGCGAATGCATTTGAGCTATGCCACGTTCGCTGTAAAAATCAATAAAATCATCATCTGCATTTTTTTCAAAGCCGGTATTTATTTTTTCAAACACCGTTTCAGGATATACTGTTTTTACCTCTTTAATTTTTTCGCCATTTATCGGCTGGCTGTAAGTTGTATATTTATTAATTTCCGGCTGAATCGTTTTTGTAAAACTGAGATCGGGCCAGATGATAAGCATTGAATCAACGGCTGCAGATGCCCCTATACCAATCACCTGTCGGCATTCAACCGATGACTGAAAGCCACGACTGGGCATTACTTCGCGGCTGTATGTTTCTTTGCCTTTGTAGATTAAAATTTTACTGCCAATGGCAAAAGTATTTTTATTACTGCCTTTCAGGTTTATGCCAATAAAATTATTTTTATGCTGCTCTCTGCTGTTATTTTTAAAAAGAAAAGCCGGTTCATTTACATTGTTTACAACCAGGTCCAGATCTCCGTCATTATCCAGGTCGGCATAAGCTGCACCGTTTGAAAAAGAATTTTCGGTGAAGCCCCAGTTCATTCCTTCATCGGCAAATTTTAAATTACCCAGGTTACGGTACATTTTATTGGGCACTGCAATAGAAGGAATTTTTTTTACCAGGTCCCCCAGATTTTTCTTTCCAGAAGCAAGCATTTGCTCCCTGATTTCATTGGCATCAAAACTTAAAAAATCCTGGTTGGTAAGATCATGATAAATACCATTACAAACATATAGATCGTTAAATCCATCATTGTCTGCATCAAACATCAACGCACCCCAGCTCCACTCAGAAGCCTGCACTCCACTGTAGTTTGCAATGTCTTTAAATTTCCCATGTCCGTCATTCAGTTGCAGCGTGTTCTGCAAAAACTGGTGAAAAAACCCGTTTCGTTCTTTAAGGCGGTATTGATCTATATCATCAAAACTTAAAGTTGTTTTAAGCCGGTAATCATCTGCGGGCAACATGTCCGTTGTAAAAATTTCCGGGTATCCATCATTATTAATATCGCCAAAATCGGCACCCATCGAGGCATAGCTGTTGTGTTTCAACCGTTCTTCAAGCTCATCTTTAAAGGTTCCGTTTTTTTGGTTGATGTATAAATAGTCTCTTTCAAAAAAATCGTTCGACACATAAATATCAGGATAATTATCTCCATTAATGTCGCCTACTGTAACACCCAAACCAAAACTCATCAATGACCCATGAATACCTGCCTGTTTGGTTACTTCAATAAAATGTCCGTTCTCATTTTTGAATAAATGATCGCCGCCCCCTTTTAAATTATCTGCCACTTTCCACTCATCAGCAGGCAGGTCTCTTTGTTTGGGATAACCCAAACTGCTCACAGGCACCGGACTGTTATTGATTATAAAACAGTCCAGGTCGCCATCCATATCATAATCAAAGAAACTGGCCTGTGTGCTGTAGCCGTCATTATCAAGGCCATATTGTGCAGCACTGTCTGTAAAAGTAACCACACCCCTGCCCTCTCCACCGGGAGAGGGAGAAAGGTGGTTATTGATAAATAACTGATTTTTTCGCAGGGCAGCATCCTGCATATTTCCGGCATTGCAAACATAAATATCAAGCCAGCCATCATTGTTAATATCCACAAAAACCACACCCGTGCTGTATTGCAGCTTGTTGTTAAAACCGGCTTTTGCAGATATGTCTTCGAACTGAAGATTGCCTTTATTTACAAATAATTTATTGCTGCCCTGGTTGGCGGTAAAAAAAACATCCGCCAAACCATCATTATTTAAATCGCCAACAGCAACACCGGCACCATTGTAAAAATTGCGGTAATTGAGAATATTGATGGAATCATTGTCCTGCACGGTATTGATAAAATTAATACCCGAATTTTTTAAGAGTTCGAATAAAGGCGGGTCTGCATTTTTTGTTTTGCATGAAAAATTAAACAGCAGCAGCAGGCAACAAAAAAGAGCAGGATATTTTTTAGCTACATGCATGTTTTTAAAACGGTGTTATTGTTATTTTGAAGAACCATTTAATTTATAATAAACAGGAATTTCATTATTCTGTAAAAACAATAAATAAGTGCCTTTTACATTTTTTATCAGTGCAATATCCCTGAGTTCGCCTCTTAAGTTCAAACCGGTTTTCTTCGAATCCTGGCACACAAAATTTCCGTTGCCATCATTTATCATCACATCACCAAAACTGCCATCCAGTTTTTCAAACTGGGGTAAAAATCCAAACTGGTTTCCACCGGTTACCAGGTCAATAAATCCATCACCGTTTATATCAAGCGGCTGAACCGCATTGATACAGGAAAGCTGTGCCATCACAGGTAATTCCTTAATCGAAAATTTACCATTGCCTTCATTTATTGCTACACATGATGGAGCATAATTGAATTGCTTTACTGCAGCAGATTTGATGAGCTCCGGTGAAAACAACTCCTGAATAGATTTGGTTGCATACTCACTATGTTTCAGGTTTTGTTTTTTAAGTCCCGGAATCTGTTCCTGAACATCCCGTTTTAAAAAAACCGGCATGTCCTTACCATCAATGGTATAGGTCATCAGCTTATCCACCTCTCCGTTCTTATCAAAATCATTCATCCATAATTTTGCCGGTTTATCTGCGGTCGGATCCAGGTAAAAATTCTGTCCTATATTTCCCAGAATCAAATCTTCTTTTCCATCATTATTCACATCGGCTGTTGCAATGGTTTGCCACCAGCCATATTTTTCACTGAGGTTTGTTTTTACTTCATCAAAGTGATCTTTATTAAAAGAGAACACTCTGGGCGACATCCACTCGCCAACAATGATCAGTTCTTTTTGTTTATCGCCAGCAATATCTGCCCAAACAGCTCCGGTTACCATTCCGATATTTGAGATGTTGGCGTTTTTAGTTTTCGCCATATCCATAAAATGCCCCTTCCCGTCATTTACAAACAAATAGCTCTGTGGATCTTTTCCATAAACGCCCGGAAAACTTCTTGCACCAATAAACAGATCAGGGTAACCATCCTCATTAAAATCATTGGCTATGGCAACCGAAATATTCATATTTACCGGCGGTAAGGCTGCATCATCCAAAGTAAAATTTCCTTTGCCATCATTTTTAAACAGGCGTAATTTCAACTCAGGACTGTCCATCAAATGGTTATTTCCTCCGGGGCAAATCAACAGGTCCATATCGCCATCGGTATCACAATCAAAAAACAAAACGGCTACATCTTCGTAGCGGTATGGCTGCTTAAAATTCTTTTCTTCCTTTTTAATAAAGGTGCCCAAAGCTGTTTGCAAATAGAGTTGTCCTGTGCCGCCTTCGGCAGCACCAATAAAAATATCGGTAAGGCCATCGCCGTTAACATCGGCTGTGGCTGCTTTTGGGCCCTCACGTGAAAATGCACGGGGAACCAAACGTTCATTATAAAAATCAACATAATTATTTTCCTGGTGTTTTTCAAAACTACTGGCCTGCATTGAGAAAGTTGTTGATGCCGGCATATCTTCCTTAATTTTTTCAGGAATAACGGTTGCCGAAGACTGATCAACAACATGTAGTTTATTTATTTGTGGCGAAATAAAAATACTGGTTGTTCTGTCGGGCCAGGTAATTACAGCAGAATCTATTTTTATATTTTTTCCCAAACCAAAAACCAGTTTATAATCAACAGATGATTGAAAACCCCTGCTGGGAAACAATTCCCGGGTTAAAATTTCTGTTTTGCTGAATAACTGCACTTTGCTGCCAACTGCAAAAGGGTTTTTATCTTTTCCTTTCAATGAAAAACTGATAAAATTATTTTGATTAATTTCCCTTGACTTGTTTTTGTAAATAAATGCAGGCTGGTTCTGATTGCAAACCACCAGGTCAAGATCGCCATCATTATCAAGGTCGGCATAAGCTGCCCCGTTTGAAAAAGTCGGTTCGGCCAATCCCCATTGCTCACCAACATCTGAAAAATGTAAATCCTTATCGTTTCTGTAAACTTTATTGGGTAAAGGAGTTCTTGGTATCTTCTGCAATATTTTATCAATCGATTTTTTTTCACCGGATAAAACCATTTGCTGATTTACCTCATTGGCAAAAAAATCGGTAAAATCAAGATCGGTTACATCTTTGTTTACACCATTGCAAACATACAGGTCATTCCATCCGTCATTATCCATATCAAATATTAAAGCGCCCCAACTCCAGTCGGTAGCTGCAACACCACTGTATCTGGCTACATCAATAAATTTTCCGTTTTTATTATTCAGTTGCAAACAGTTTTTGGTGTATTGATAATAAAAACCCGATTTTAATTTATCAGTAAACAGGCTGATATTGTCGAATGAGCCGGTGGTTTTTAACCGGTAATCATTTACCGGCAGCATATCGGTTGTAAACAGATCGGGATAACCATCATTGTTGATATCCGCCACATCGGCACCCATAGAAGAAAAGCTGGTATGTTGAAACCAATCTTCCATTTCATCTTTAAACGTTCCGTTTTTTTGGTTGATGTATAAATAATCACGTTCGTAAGAATCGTTTGAAACAAAAACATCCGGCCAGCCATCCCCGTTGATATCAGTAACGGAAACGCCGAGCCCAAAGCTGATCAGTCCGCCATGAATACCGGCACTGGTTGTAACTTCGGTGAAACGACCGTTGTCATTTCTATACAAATGATCGCCGCCGCCTTTTAAGAAATCAGCAATTTTCCATAAGCTGTCGGGCGTATCTCTTTTATTGGCATAATTTAACTGGTTAATGGGGATGGGGCTGTTATTGATCATAAAACAATCAAGATCTCCATCGCCATCATAGTCAAAGAAAGAAACCTGTGTGGTATAGGCAGAAATATCGAGGCCAAATCTGGCTGCCTCTTCGGTAAATGTGCTGTTGTGATTATTTATGTAGAGTTTATTTATTCTTGTTCCGGTTCCCATGTGGCCCGACGAGCATACATAAATGTCCAGCCAGCCATCTGCATTCACATCTGCAAAAACAACTCCGGTATTCCATTTGTCATCTTTAATAATGCCGGCTTTGTCGGATATGTCTTCAAATTTAAAAGCACCCTTGTTGAGGTATAGTTTATTTGCACCTGTATTTGATGTAAAAAAAATATCCGGCAGGCTGTCGTTATTAATATCTCCGATTGCAACGCCATTCCCATTATAAAAATTCCGGAATAAAAAGCCGTTTTCCAGGCTATCATCTTCTACCACATTATTAAAATGAATGCCGGTATTATCCATTAATTGAAATAGAAGTTTACCG
>JANMWP010000346.1:0-1698 GCA_031394065.1 Chitinophagaceae bacterium | reverse complement strand
TTCTTTTTCTACACCCAGTTCAATAGGCAGGCCATGTGTGTCCCATCCGCCTTTGCGCTTTACCTGAAAACCCTGCATGGTTTTGTAGCGGCAAACCAAATCTTTTAATGTTCTGGAAATAACATGATGAATACCGGGCATACCATTTGCACTTGGCGGACCCTCGTAAAAAACAAAGGGAGGAAATCCTTCACGGAGTGTAACACTTTTTTCGAAAGTGTTTTCCTTTTTCCATTTGGCCAGTATTTCCTCGCTGATGGAAGGAAGGTTTAGCTGTTGATATTCGGTGTATTTGCCACTCATATTAAATTGTAATGCGCTTTTACTGCAATTGATCTTTTAAATAAGTGTGCAAAGGTAATAAAATAGCAGGGTTCAGGTTTAAGGAAATTAGAATGCTTTTGAATAC
Source organism: Chitinophagaceae bacterium (assembly GCA_031394065.1). Lineage (GTDB taxonomy): Bacteria > Bacteroidota > Bacteroidia > Chitinophagales > Chitinophagaceae > Ferruginibacter. The sequence goes on along the minus strand of JANMWP010000346.1, from coordinate 1,289 downwards.
TGTGTATAAATACAAAACCGTATTAATACTGTAATCTGATTACAGGATAAAGTAGTAGTACTAAACGTTAAGAATCTTAACAGATAGTTATCCCCATTTTAGGATAGTTGGCACAGAATTGGCATAATTAAATTTTGAAAACAGGATAGCATTTTTTTAAAAATATACAATGAAGAATTTTGCTGGTTTAGGGTTTTATTAGGGTAAAAGACGGGGATATTCTTATTCCCGTCTTACTTTTAAATTCCCGGCTTAAAAAATTACAGTCCCGCTTTAGCATCCAATAGAGCAAATATTAGTATCAAGAAAAAAACCTCAGAGAACAACACAAACAAAAAAAACATCCATCAGAAGTGGATGTTTTTTAATAGCTGCATAAAATGGAAAAACTGCTCTTTTCAGGGAGCAGCTTTTCTATTTAAAAGAATAAAAATTATGGTATTAAACTGTATTTAAAAACTGGCTTGCCTCTTGTTCCTCCATCTGTACCAATACCCATGCTCAGGCATTTAAGTTTGTAGTAATTACCGGTTGCATCTTTAATAACATAGAACCTGTCTTGCCGGGCACCGGTTGCAGGTTGTGTACTGCGCCAGCTGCTGCCAATGGCCCAGCGTGATGATGAAAATGTTGTATTGCTTACACTGTCTTTATTAAAGCTGGTATATGCTGCTGTGGCTGCGGCTGCACTGGCATATATTTTAGTGCCAACAGTAACACCGGCCAGGTAATTTACGGCTATCAGGTCGCTGAAATTATACGGCACCGGGCCTGCACCAAAATTTGATTCATAAACAGAGTAACTCCAAACCAGATCCCACTTTGCTTTTTCTGGTTGTGCATCTACAACACCGTTCTCAAACGAAACAGTTTTAAAATTATACACAGCATCTTTACCAATTTGTATGGTTTTAAAACTTGTTTCCTGTATGCCTGCATACTGCAATGTGTAACCACCGCCAGTATTACGCAGCACCCTTAATTTAACCCATGGCCGGGCTGCAATACCACCACCGGTACCACGGTTTAAAATAATCACTTTGTTATCGGCATCCACGGCAGATATAGCAGGGATAACAGTTCTGGTAAGATCGCCGGCAACATTATCAAAATAAGGCAGTTGCTCCGGCAGTGGGTTAAACTGGCTTGTGGTTAAAGTTAAGCCAATGGTATCGGCCGCAGTTACATCTACCAGGCTGTTTGCTGTAAGTACTTTGGCACCGGCAACAGCAAAGTTGTTCAGCACAACCCGGTAATCGGAACCGCAATAAAATCCAAGATCCCAGGAG
>JANMWP010000344.1:0-3961 GCA_031394065.1 Chitinophagaceae bacterium | reverse complement strand
AGTGGTTGGCGGAAGGTAAAAGCAGGCTCTGGAAATATGAAAGCAAATGATTAAGATAAACATTGCCAAAGTTTAAAACTTTGGCAATGTTGTTTTTATATATACTACCACTCAAAACCGGGCATAACAAAATAAAATATTGACCACCATTTATCTTCCCTGCTCATATACAGTTTATATGGCCCTTCGTAATGTATTATTTCGCCGTTTTCCATTACGGCATTGTATTTAAGCATCCCTTCAGCATGGCCCAGACCACGGTCTGCCTCATGCAGTTCAAATTTTATTTCGTCAATATTATAGCCATCGTCTTTAAATTCGGTAAAGGAATCAAAAAATGGTTTTATCTTTTCCATAAAAGCCGGCCTGTCTAAACGCCTGCCATCGGCCAGAATAAATTCGTAGCCTAATTCAGAGCTGTACTCATTAAAATCCCCTGTAAACCAATGCCGCAAAAATTCGTGTGTATTTTTTTCAATGTCCGCTTTATCATTCGGGTGAAATTCTTCGTAAATAAAATTACATCCCATGCCTGCAACAGCTGCTTTTTCTATCTCATGTGCAAATAATTCTTCAGTAATAAATTTATAAATCACTTCATCATCATAAGGGCCATCGCAAATATCCAATGCGATATGATGCCCAGCCATAACATCTGTAATTCTTTTCAACTCCCCGGTTATTTCAGCAGCATTCAAATCTTCAGCAGGTTTATAATCAGGCTTACCAATTCTTTCATAAACTGTTGTATACTCTGCAGTGGCATGTGCATCTTCAAATGCCATCATGTTTTTTAAAAACTGATTTTCTATTTCCGGTGGTAAATCGGCATTGCTGTCCATAAAAAAAGCATCGCCGTATTGTGCTTTTAATTTTAGTTTTAAAAACTCATTCTCAATGCGCAAATTTTCCTGCGGATCATCAGAGAATAATTCATCTTTCTCCATAATAAAATTATTTAGTCTTACTTACCAATTTGTACGAATGATCAATCATTTCCTTCAATTGCTTTGCAGATAACCTGCCATCCACAATGATGGTGTTCCAGTGTTTTTTATTCATGTGGTAACCGGGTAAAACAGATTCGGGAAACGCTTCTCTTAATTCAATCGCTTTGTCAGGATCACATTTTACATTGAACTGAAGCGGCGAACTTTCCAATCCTGCCAAAAAGAAAATTTTTTCCTTTACTTTAAATACCAAGGTATCTTCTCCAAAAGGGAAACCCTCTGTAACAGAAGGTTTTTGTAAAATATATTCACGGAGGGTTTCTATATTCATGTTAAGAGACCGTTTTCTTTGCTTCTTCTAATTTTTTACCGATTTGCCCTGTGAGCATATGCCAGAACATTACAAAATCGCTACCCAGGCTATATAAAGGATAGGTAAAAGTTGCCGGTTTGTTTTTCTCAATAAAAAAATGGCCCACCCAGGCAAAGCCATAACCACAAACAGGTATTAATGCGAGCATCCACCACTTTTGTAAAACAACAGCAACTACCAAAATAGTCAATAACCCGGCAGTGCCTATAAAATGTAAAGTGCGGTTTGCCAAGTCTCCGTGTTCGGTTAAGTAGTATGGATAAAAACTCCAGAAACTTTTATACTTTTTTTCAGTTGCCATAAAAATATTTTCAGAAAAGTACTAAATCCTCTTTTATAATTCTATTTTTTTTACAGATACGTTTTGTAAATCCTTCAGCCGGTATAAAACTTCCTCCAACCGGTTTTTAGGAACACCTGCTTTAATGTTACAAAACAGCTGCATTTCATTGGAGTGAACAGTACAGTTAAACTGTTTCATAATCAGCATCACTTCATTCATCTGTGTATAATCAAACTCAATGGAATAGTTTACTTCAATTTGTTTTTCAACAACCGGTGTAATCTGTAAGGCCAGTGCTGTGGCTGTTTTATATGCATTTATTAAACCAGGCACACCCAGCATGGTGCCGCCCCAATATCTTACAACAATTACGGCAATATTAGTTAAGCCCTTGCTGTCTATTTGCCCTAAAATAGGTTTACCGGCAGTGCCGGATGGTTCTCCATCATCTGATGAACGGAAATTATTCCCATCGGTTCCAATACGATAAGCAAAACAATGATGCACTGCTTTGGGATGTTCTTTCTTTAAAAGTTGTAAATGCACTTTAAAATCATCCGCAGTTATTATCGGAAATGCAAATGCAAAAAATTTACTGCCCCGGTCTTTAAATTCGGCATTGGATGGTTTTTCAATGGTGTTATAGAAATCCTGTTCTGTCATTAATGTTGTTTATTTCTTTTATTGTTGAAAAAAGAAATAATATCAGTTTTTATTTTTTGTACTGTAACCGGCAAATGGTTTTTTAAAACAGGGGCACTTAAGCCATTGCCCGCTACCAGTTGCTCATTGCATATTATCCTTGCTTCGTCCCATAACCCTTCATCAATAAAAGACTGTAATAATTTTGCCCCGCCTTCTATCATCAATGATTGTATCTGTATAGCATAAAGTACCGATACAATTTGCATAAGGATATTTTCCTCTTTATTCAATTGATGAAAGATCAAATTTTCAGTTTCAACCTGTTTATTGTAATTAAACACAATTGTTTTTACGCTGCCATCAAACAGTTTTAAATGCTTGGGCAATTTTAATTCCAGGTCAATAACAAGTCTTACAGGGTTTTTACCCGGCCAAAGCCTTGTGGTTAAAGCCGGATCATCAAGCAGTGCCGTATTTGTTCCAACCAATATGGCAGCTTCTTCACTCCGCCATTTATGTACCAGCCGGTTTGTAAATTCGTTGTTGATCAATAGTCTTGACGAGCCATCGCCTGCAATTTTCCCATCATTACTTTGCGCCCATTTCAAAATTATGAACGGTCTTTGTTTTTCCTGGGAAGTAAAAAACCTTCTATTTAATTCCAGGCATTCGTTTTCTAAAATGCCAACAGCTACATTTACTCCCGTAGATTTTAGCCGCTCTATTCCTTTGCCGTTCACAGCAGCAAAACTATCCCGGCAACCAATTACTACATTCGGTATTTTATTTTCAACAATTAAATCTGCACAGGGTGGCGTTTTTCCAAAATGAGCACAGGGTTCTAAAGAAACATACATGGTGCTCCCGGTAATTAATTCTTTATCTGGTTCTGCAACACTGTTTATGCAATCTACTTCGGCATGTGCTTCTCCAAATTTTTTATGATACCCCTCTCCTATAATTCTATCGCCATAAACAAGTATGGCACCCACCATAGGGTTTGGTGCTACCTGACCGGCACCCATGGCTGCCAACTGAAGGCAACGCTGCATATATGATTCATGATTTATCAAGTGACAAAAATACGCATCCATAAATAAACTAAGTTTGCTTTAATGATGATTAAAGACCTATACCGGAATTTTTTAGTGCAACTGCAGCAAATTTACAGCCTTGGCGAAGCCACAGGTATCACTGACTGGGTATTTGAAAAGATGGCGTCGTTAAAACGAAGCGATATTCTGAAGAATCCTGAAAAAAGAATAACCCCTGCTGCTGATAAACTGATACAAAAAACTTTGCAGGAATTATTGTTACACAAACCGGTTCAATATGTATTGGGCGAAGCCTGGTTTTACCGCATGAAATTAAAAGTGAATGAACATGTTTTAATTCCACGGCCCGAAACTGAAGAACTGGTTGAACAACTTATTAAAGACCGGAAGTCTAAACTTACCGATCCGGCCATACTGGATATCGGAACTGGCAGCGGCTGTATACCCATCGCTATTAAAAAGAATTTACCGGCTTCAAAATTAACAGCCATTGATGTAAGTAAAGATGCGCTTGCGTTGGCAAAAGAAAATGCAGAACTGCATAATGCACATATCATTTTTAGAGAGCTTGATTTTTTAGATGAGTCCACCTGGAACTCAGTTCCTGCTTTTGATATCATTATCAGCAACCCGCCCTACATACCTATTAATGAAA
>JANMWP010000335.1:0-6823 GCA_031394065.1 Chitinophagaceae bacterium | reverse complement strand
TGCTTTGCAAAACCTGCGTGATATTGGCAACAGCGTTTTAGTTGTTGAGCATGATAAAGATATTATGCTGGCATCGGATTACCTGGTTGATATTGGGCCAAAAGCTGGCAAGCATGGTGGCGAAATTGTTGCCATTGGTACACCGCAGACTATTCTGGATTCTAATTCTGAAACGGCTCAATATTTATTAGGTACAAAAAAAATAGCCATACCTGCTGAAAGAAGAAAAGGGAATGGAAAATTTATCGAGTTAAAAGGAGTGAGGGGTAATAATTTACAGAACGTAGATGTGAAATTTCCATTGGGTAAATTAATATTGGTTACCGGTGTAAGTGGCAGTGGTAAATCAACTTTGATAAATGAAACCCTTTATCCTTTGCTGAGTAAATTCTGTTACAACTCAAAAGCAAATCCGCTGGAGTATAAATCAATAAAGGGGTTGGAGCAGATTGACAAAGTGATTGAAATTGACCAGAGCCCAATTGGCCGTACACCAAGAAGTAACCCGGCCACTTACTGTGGATTCTTTACTGATATCAGAACTTTATTTGCCATGGTACCTGAAGCAAAAATCAGGGGTTATAAAGCCGGCCGTTTTTCTTTTAATGTAAAAAGCGGCAGATGCGATGTTTGCGAAGGTGGTGGTATGCGTGTTATAGAAATGAATTTTTTACCCAATGTACATGTGCATTGCGAAAAATGTAACGGCAGAAGATATAATCGGGAAACATTGGAGATACGGTACAAAGGAAAATCCATCAGCGATGTACTGGACATGACAGTTGATGAAGCGGTTGAGTTTTTTAAGGCGGTTCCTTATATCTACCGTAAAATAAAAGTATTGCTGGATGTTGGCCTGGGGTATATTACCCTTGGCCAAAGCGCTGTAACGCTAAGCGGTGGCGAAGCTCAACGTGTAAAACTTTCTACAGAGCTGGGAAAAAAAGATACCGGTAAAACATTTTATATACTGGATGAACCTACTACCGGGCTTCACTTTCAGGATATTCAGCATTTACTGGAAGTTATTAATAAACTGGTTGAACGAGGCAATAGTGTTTTAATTATTGAGCACAATATGGATGTAATAAAAGTTGCCGATCATATCATTGATATTGGCCCCGAAGGTGGTGATGGCGGCGGCAAAGTTTTATTTGAAGGCCTGCCGGAAGATTTAATAAAAGTAAAAGAAAGCTTTACCGGAAAATATTTGCAGGCAGAACTGAAATAAAAAATCCATGTCTCATAAACATGGATTTTGAATTAAAAGTGTAAAAGATGTCAACGAAATTCAAAAATTGTGGTTTCAGGGGTAATCTTTGAATATAAAAATACTCATAGCTCCTCTTTGGGGATAAACTTCTGTTGTATCACATTACACTTAAAAATTTTAAGGTTATTTAAAAATTTCAAATACGATCAGCACACTTGCAGCAAAAATCAGCACCGCCTTGTATGATCCCGGATTTAGTTGGTAATTGTTGCTCATATTTTTGGTTTTAAAAATTAATTTTAATAGACTGAAGGACATTTTACCTGTCGGGCTGCCCTTCTTGCAAATGTGCTTTCGTAAATTGGCCCAAGGCGTATTCCTAATTTCATCACTATCGAAAAATAAGTATCACCGTCTTTAGCATCGCCTCTCATAGTCCCCGGCGGGTACCTTGTCATTCCAGGATATATAATGCCGATTGATTTATCTGATAATTTATATGCCAATGCTGCATCCGCTGCTGATAAATGTTTATTGTAATTAACGGGATCAATATAATTGTGGCTTACATCGTCTATATAATCAGTAAAAGTTTTTCTGTATAAAACTTCGGCACTTAAATTTATACGTTCAGATGCATAATATTTTAAGCCAACGCCTAAAGGAATATTAACCTGGGTAAGCTTATAAGGTTTTCTGTCGGGATACTCCGGCATTCCCTGTCCTTCCAGGTTTAAGGAGTGCAGATAATACCAGGTTTTGTTTCCGCTTGCATCGGTTAAAGAACCCTTGGGATTAAAGTGAAAAATACCGATACCAGCTAAACCATAAGGTCTTAACCTTGGCTCATATTCCGATCGTCTTTTAAAAAACATTGTAGGAAAAAGTTCAAGGGCAACATAGCCCTCTAAAACATTACTTTTAAAATCAAGGTTACGTTGTTTACGCCACAACTCATCTATACCATTTGTAGTTATAATATCATCGCTTCCTTCCAGGTAGGTAATATCAACTGCCAATCTTAACCCTACCCAGTTTTTGGGATACATGGTTACAAAAACACCCTTCATCATTTTAGTAAATTCAAGATTTACGTCCTTAAGGTTGTTTGTTCCTTTACCGGAGTTACCCCCTAAATCGCCCAAAAAGAAACTGGGGCCAAAATTTAATCCAACCTCCCATTTAACTTTTTCGCCAAACAGAAAAGCCTGTGAATATGATTTGGAAAGAATAGTGAAGCATAAGAGCAGCAGCAGTATTTGCTTACTCACAAATTTGTGTAAAAATGGCTTCATTAGAAAACAGATTTAGTCTTTCTATATTATTGGATAATTGGAATGGTTATAACAGTAACCTGTTAAAAGGCAGGATAAAAGGTACAAACCACAGTATAAAAACGGAAACAGGGTAAAAATATTGCCTTCAAAAACAAATTATTTGTTCAGGTGCATTTCAATATGCGGAATTCCATCTTCCAGGTATTGCGGGCTGCATTGGGTAAAACCCAGTGATTGGTAAAATTTTGTAAGGTAAACCTGTGCCCCAATCTTTATTTGTGTGCAGTTAAATTGATTAAATATGCGGCTGATACTCTCTTTCATTAATTGCCGGCCTGCTCCGGTACCACGGTATGCCGGCGATGTTACCACCCTGCCAATGCTGGCTTCGGCATAGGAAACCCCCTGCGGAATTATACGTGTATAGGCAACCAGCTTTTCTCCATCCCAGCCGCAGAGATGCATGGATGGCTGATCTTTATCATCGGCATCCTGGTAAACACAGTTTTGTGCTACTACAAAAACTTCATTTCTCAACTGCATAATGCTGTATAGTTCTGATGCAGTGAGGTCATTAAATTTTTTTAAAATCCAGTTTAATTGCATGGTTTAAGGCTCCTCTATCTCTCCGCACGGCAGAAGGAAATAGAGAAGATTATGTTTTATTTTTTTTGTGTACCGGGCATTTGTACTACTATTAAACTTCATTGGCGTCGCACTTTTGTACCATATATCTTTGTTCAGCATTACAGACCCTTTTTTGCATTTTCCATTTTAAATAACATTACCGCCGCAATCGACTTTGCCCTTGTTTTAGCCAGTGCTGCAATCTTGCCTTCAAACAAATCATCTACCGTTGTTATAAATAAATGTACCCAGCTTTTAAAATGCTCTTTTTGTAACGGTATCTTTTTATTCAGGTCGTAATGTACTCCCATGGCATTTTTTGTATAAACAGGGTTGTCAAGTAAAATCGTTTCCCAAAAATCCACAATCACGGGAATATGCTTTTCCCAATTCATTTGCACAACATCAGTAAAAATAAAACTAATCGTATTATCTGCTTTTACCAATTCGTAAAATTGGGACACCATTTTTTCTATATCAGCCCTGCTGCTTATATCGGATTTCATTTTTTTATTTTAGAAAAGGTAAAATATTTTTTATACTCACTGGTTTTTGCTGATCATCAATTTCAATTACTATACAATAACCATTAGCGCCGCCGGCTTTTTTTACAGCATCTACTAATTTTTGCTGGTCACTTTCTGTTCTTTTTCCGTCAACAGCATTCCATATTTCTTTGGTACACAAGCAACCCTGCGTTGGTGTTAACGGATAATAGGGTTGCTTTGCATAATACTCCGGATTAACTGTGGTGCCATGAGCAATAATTTCTGTACGTCCGGCCTTGCCGGCATAATATGCTTCATAAAACGGGTAATAATTCTTCCAGGAAACAGGAAGCAAAAATCTGTAATTATCGCCAAGCAATTGTGTTATTGAATCGCTTACATCAGTTGAATGCTCGTAAGGCAATACCATTTGTATATTTGTAGTAGGTCCAATAAAACTTCCTTTCGAAACATCAAACCCGGTTATTTTAAAAATACCTTGCGGTGTATTGCCATTGGTTAAATAACCGGGCATATTGGTGCAGCTGCGTGCCAGTTGCGGAACAGAAAAATATTTTCCTGCAGTATCTTTTATAAATTTTCCACCCATGTCCCTTACCAGTACAAGGCCCGGATAATTTCTGTTTTTACGCTGAAAACTGTAAACTACCATCTCGCCGGGTAAAAATGTATTACCCAGCAAATCGGCTACCGGCGGATGTTTTACACCTGTAAGTAAAAATTTATTTTTTAAAACTGTAAAAAAAGGAGTTTCTGTTGTAACCCCGCCTTTATGCTCAATTTCTTCCATGCGCTTTAACAAAATAGTTTTGTAAGTTTCTGTTTTGTTATTCAAAAAAAGGTATTCGCTGCACATGGCAAATAACTTTGGGTCATCTGTTTGTTTTATAAGAGATAGAATCTGAAGCACAAAATCCTTAGGATATAAAACGTATGCCAATTGCAATATTGCTTTTTGAAATGTAGTACTTCTATCGGCAACAGAATCCATTGCCGGGTGTATCCTGGCATCAATGAAAGGAGTCCTGTAATTTAACAGCTCCATTGTATAAAATGCATTCTGCCAATACTCTTCTGTTGAATCTGATAAGGGCAGTAATAAGTTTGTATTGATGCTATTTACAAGATTCCGGTATTCTTTTACCCTGTTTTCTTTAGTTGTTTGTTTGGCAAAAGGGATTGTATCATTTTGTGCAGATATATCCAAACAAAAAAAGATAAATACAAATGCAGTTAATATTTTAGTTCTTGTCATCAACACAATGTAAAATAAAAAATGCACTCCAGCTAAAGATGGAATGCATTTTTGGATGAGTTAACTTATTTACTACTGCACATTTGCAGCTAAAAATGGTTGTATCTTATTCATGGCATCTGTATTGGTTGCTGCATCCCAGGGGCCATGCGGCAGTAATGGATAAAAAACATATTGGTTGGTTACTCCCGCCAGGGTCAGTTTATTTTTTAAAGCCAGCGACTGGGTGGTTGCATTCACTATTACATCGGTACCGCCCTGTAAAATAATAGTTGGGCAGGCTGCAGATGTAGTTGCAAATGTTAGCGGACTTGATTGTGCATACAAAATTGGGTTGGTTGCAGGTGTGCCGCTCATTAATGCTGCAAGGCCAAATTGCCCCGGTGGGTTACTGGCATAGTCGCTGTACATAGTAACCATATTGGTTGGCCCAAAAAAATCAACTACTGCTTTTATTTTTATAGGTGCTGGATATTTATAAGCATGTAATAATGCTAAATGGCCGCCGGCACTATGGCCCATCATGACAAACTTATCACTTACCAGGTAAGATGACCGGTTACCAAAAACAAACTCAACTGCTGCTTTAACATCCAGTTCCTGTGCAGGAAATGCATTTGTGGACGGAAGCGCAGCTAAACGGTAATTAACATTAAAAACTGCATAATCGGGTAGTCGTTTTCTGATGGAATCAATGCCAGCTCCGTTAAGATCAGCTTTGTCTCCTCCAATCCAGGCACCGCCATGTATATAAATTAAAACTTTGGTGGCTGTGATGTTGCGGTTTGCAGGCAGATAAATATCCATTTTCTGCAGCGGATCGGTTCCATAGGCAACATTAAGCATTGTTTTTTCTGCAATGGTAGTTGTACCGGTTCCGGTGCCTGTACCGGTATCTGATTTACTGCAGGATTCTATTACAAATAAAAATAACAGCGTTACTGGAAAAAGGAATTTCATTTTCATAATTTAACTTTTAAAAATTAAAAATACGGATTATAATTTTATTGGGTTACGCAATTTTATTAAGGTGAATTTCCGACGATTTTTATTAATTCCCAATATCATTTATAAACTGATTAACCACAGCCTTGTTTTTTCTTAATGCTTTCCTGAAAAAAATCAGATTCATTACTCCGGTAGCAGCGGTAAGGAGAAATATGAACAATGTAATTGCAAAAATTATTACCCGGAATTTAGATGATGGTGTATCAGAATCCGGGAATTCAATAAATGCTAAAACTGTAAAAAATATAACAGCAAGTACTGTTAGAAGTGTAAAAACAAAAATTACATTTCCGGTATTTTTTAAACGCTTTGAAATGAAACTAAGTTCTTTATTTACTTTGTTAACTTTAAAACAGATAATATCAAACCACAAAAAAATGGTACTCATAATAAATAATGTGCCGGCAATACTTAGTGAGGTAGTGGAAAAATCATTTTCAATTGCAACAGCATAAAAAGATATAAATATAAATAGCAGGCTTAGTACCGTATTTACAACTAAGGAAATCCTATAACCCATTTTTTGTTTACAGTTATTTGAAAGAAAATAATTTAATCATTTCAAATCAAGCTTTATCTGCAACTCCTCAAATTGTTTGGCATCAATGGTTGAAGGGGCATCCAGCATCACATCTCTGCCACTGTTATTTTTAGGGAATGCGATAAAATCACGGATACTTTCGCTGCCGCCCAAGATGGCACAAAGCCTGTCGAAGCCAAAAGCAAGGCCACCATGCGGCGGTGCACCATATTCAAAGGCACCTAGTAAGAAACCAAATTTATGTTGCTGCTCTTCTGCATCCATGCCCAATGCGGCAAACATTTTTTCCTGTAATTCTCTTTGATAGATACGGATAGAGCCACCACCAATTTCATTGCCATTCAAAACCATATCATAAGCGTTGGCTTTGATATTGGCATAAGGATGTTCTAA
>JANMWP010000321.1:0-2466 GCA_031394065.1 Chitinophagaceae bacterium | reverse complement strand
TGGTGCTGGCATATAAATAAAGTAAGCCCCCAAGGAACAGGAATAAAAAATTTACAACCATCAACACGGCTGTAAACGTCATTATATTTTTCTGCGAATCTTTTATATTTTTTACACTGATATTTTTTTGCATCATCTCCTGGTCAAGGCCCGTCATGGCAATGGCAATAAACATACCGCCTACAATATGTTTTAAAAAGAAGGAACCCGCTTTATAATCTGTATTAAATATTTTGGTGTATCCCTTTTCGTTCATTAGCGAAAGGGCACCGCTAAAATCAGTACCCATGGCTTTTACAATTACAATGGTACAAACCACCAGCCCAAGCAGCATGCCGGTTGTTTGCAACGTATCAGTATAAATAATCGTTTTTACGCCACCTTCAAAAGTGTACAATAAAATAAGCAGCAAAATAACCAATGTAGTTACTATAAAAGGGATATGAAGTTTATCGAAAATGAAAAGTTGCAGAATACTGATCACCAGATACAGGCGTGCAGTAGCACCTACCACACGGCTGAGAATAAAGAAAAAAGCACCTGCCTTGTGTGCATTGATACCAAACCGTTTTTCCAGATAAGTGTAGATTGAAGTAAGGTTCATTTTGTAATACAGTGGTATCAGCACAAATGCAATAACCATGTAGCCAATTAAATAACCTAGTACGATCTGAAAATAATAAAAATTTCCGGTACCAACTCCTCCTGGTACGCTTACAAACGTAACCCCGCTAAGGCTTGTGCCAATCATACCAAATGCCACCAACATCCAGTTGCTGTTGCGGTTGCCTATAAAGAAAGATTCGTTATTGCTGCCACGGGATGTGAAATAAGCAACAGTAAGCAACAAAACAAAATAGCCGATAACAAACGAAAACAAAATAATTGGAGACATATAGACCGTTTACTTAAAAATAATCTTGAAAATAGAGAAAATATCGTGTCTTTGCTATAATAAATCAATAAAGTTTTATGCAGATAAATTCACTGGCAGTTTTTTGTGGCTCTAAAAGCGGTAATAATCCATTATATGAACAGCAGGCAAAGCATTTGGGACATTTACTGGCTTCCAAAAAAATCACACTCATTTATGGTGGCGGTAATAAAGGTATTATGGGTGCAGTATCCAATGCAGTTTTGGAAAAAGAAGGAAAAGTAATTGGTATTATACCGGAAATTTTAAAAGACCGGGAGCATCATCATAGTGGTATTACTGAACTGATTATTGTTGATGACATGCACACCCGTAAGAAAATACTTTACGAAAAATGTGATGCCGCCATCATTTTACCCGGCGGCTTTGGCACCATGGATGAATTTTTTGAAATGCTTACATGGAACCAATTGAGCATTCACGATAAAAAAATATTTATATTGAACACTGCCGGATTTTACGATCATTTATTTGCCTTTGCACAAACCATGCAAAATGAAAATTTCTTGTATGATAAAATTGAAGACAACCTGGTTGTACTAAACCAGGCTGATGAAATTTTACAATACCTGTAATATTGTTATCTGTTATTTCTTCCCTGAAATAAAGCGATATTGTATCCTGCCCTTAATACCGGTAAAGCTCTCCGCAACTCATCAACATAGGGTGAATTTTTAGATTTAGAAACATCCCACATTACAGAAAAATAATAGAAACTGCTGCCTGTACCTTCGCGACCACCGGCATAACCACCACCAACCAATAAACTGCTGGCATTTAAATTTTCACGGGACGGAAGATAAATAAGACTGTTTTTAGCAGGTATATACCGGTAATTGATCAGGTTAAATTCGTATTGGGCCTGTGCAAATACAAACCTGAATGGAAATATTCTTACAAAAGCACCGGGACCATAAATAGTTTGCCTGATCTTATCTCCGTATTCATTATAATCTCTTAAAGAAGTATAACTGAAGTTTGCAGAAAAAGCAACATCAAGATATTTATTTAAACTATAACCAACATAAGGGCTTAAACCTAAAACTGTGCTTGAATTGGAAAATCCCAGGTTTACATTTCCACCAACAAACATATTCTCTTTTTTAAACCCACTTTTTTTCTCATCGCCAGCCTTTTCTTCCTTTTGAGCCTGAATAGTGTAAAAACCACTTATCAATGCTAAAACAATTACACTCTTTTTCATCTGTACTTTTTATTTTTTTAAAAAAAATTTTTACAAGGTCAGACGAGGTCATCAGACCTTGTAAAAAATGGTCTGACCATGTCAGGCCATGTCGAAAATTTTACCGCTGTTTAAAATATTATTAGGGTCAAATACTTTTTTTATCCCCCGCATCAATTGCAATCCGGCCTCATCAAAAACAATATCCATATAGGGTTTCTGTATCAATCCTATGCCATGCTCGCCGCTGATAGTACCGCCCAGCGATTTTACCAATTTAAACAAAGCCTGCAAAGCGGGTATCACATCGGGATTGTTTAAACTGTAAATGCTGCCCGGTTTTTTTATG
>JANMWP010000281.1:0-1586 GCA_031394065.1 Chitinophagaceae bacterium | reverse complement strand
GTCATTGAAATATTTTCCGGCAGTCCGTCAAAAGTGTATGCGGGTGGAATGGTATAGTTTCCAAAAATAATATAATCCTGTTGTACACCAAAATCAACATCCGATATTCTTTTAGCTGCAACAAAAGGATTTTTTTCGAGATCAGAAAAAAGATTAACCGGGAAATACCGGTACTCACCTGAACTGTTTAACAGGCTGCTGAACTTTACTTTCTGTTCAAGCGGCAGGGAGTCTGCATCAGCATTATTTATGGTTATATCTTCAATCTTTAAACCCGGGTATGATTTTATAAAATAATCATCCTTAAATTTTTGTTTGTCTTCCATCCACTCTTTTGCCCTTTGTGCCCTTGCATAATCATAACAGTTTACCAATCCGCTGCCTTTCATTATTCCGGCCTCATCTATTTCTCCCTGCACGGCTGCCATCACTTTATACTTACTTTTTCCCGACAGGATATCTTTCCATCTTCCCTTTTCTCCTTCCACAATAAAACCGCTTGTATTAGCTACTTTTTCAGGTACCAGTTTGTAATGAATCACTTTATCAGTGGCATCCAGTATATAGGCACGGTCTTTTATTAAAACATAAGCCATTACGGTATTAAACTGGTTAATAAATGGATAGGACGGCGTAACCAATCCATGCTCCTTTGTACTGAATAGTATGGGTGTGGTTTTAATGCCTGCATCATTTAAAATATTAATTAACAACAGGTTTATATCTGCAACGTTGCCGGATTTTGTCTCCCATGTTTTTACAATCCCGTTATCGGTATAAATATAATTTTCCTCGCCATTCCAGTTAATTGTTTTGCGAATATGGTTGTAAATAAATTTCATCCTGGTTTCCAAATCCGCAATCTGCCTGGCTTCTTCCGTAAATGATTTGGCTGTCGAAACTGTTTTTTCCAGTTGTTTTCCAAAATCTTCATCATTGTTCAACCTGTTTTTAATAACATCTTCCCATTTTAAACTAAGGTCAATAATACGAGCTTCGCTGTAATAAATCTGGGTCATCTGAAATTCCAGGCGTTGCATATAATCTTTGGGCGAACCCATAAATGGCTCATCTTTTATTCCCGGCAAATTACGCATCACGTAATTGCTTTTTAAAGATTTGGTCTGTACAAAACCTTCGTCCATTGATATGGATTCATCAATAATTTCCTGTTTATCTTCAATAGGATCAATAACCGAAGGCTGAACAGAAAAGCGGAATATTTGTGGAACCTTTAACTGGTATTCGCTGTAACGAACCGGTATACGGCCCTGAAAATACCAGTTTCTCAGCCCGTATGTTTCCCGTTCAATGGTGTAAGAATATTCTATAATGCTGCCTACTTTAACTTCGGGAAAAGCAATGATCATTTTTGAATAATTGCCATCAATTTTTTTTGTGAAGATGGAACTCTTCTTAACTTCTGAAGTCTGTATTTTTCCGGATTCATCCAGGTTATAGGTATTGGCATCTATTTTAAATATTCTTTCTTCATTGTTATGGGTGTAAAAATTAATTTCGATATCAGCCTGCGAAATTCCTTTTTCTTTTAAAATTTTAATGCGGGTGCGGCGTTCAAAAACTGT
>JANMWP010000392.1:0-1570 GCA_031394065.1 Chitinophagaceae bacterium | reverse complement strand
ATGCATAAAAAAGCAATTGCCCGGTTTGGGTAAAATTCATGCAGCAAAAATAAGGAATGAAAATAAGTAATAAGAAATGAAAATAGAAAAGGTGGTATTCAAATTTTTTGCTTAAACTGAATCTATAAAAGGGAAATACTTTATTAACTGTGAGCTCTAAAGCCCTCTCCTTTGGAGAGGGTTGGGTGAGGTCAAACTACAAACACAAAACCAATTAATGCCAGCATTACAATTTAATCTACAACATACCGATACTTTATCAAAAGCAAGGGCTGGAGAAATAACTACCGATCATGGAGAAATTTTAACGCCCATCTTTATGCCAGTTGGTACTGTTGGCAGTGTAAAGGCGGTAACTCAGCAGCAATTGCATGCCGAAGTAAAAGCACAGGTCATTTTGGGCAATACCTATCATTTGTACCTGCGACCCGGTTTGGAAATACTGGAAGCAGCTGGCGGCCTGCATAAATTTAACGGTTGGGATAAACCCATTTTAACCGATAGTGGGGGTTACCAGGTTTTTTCTTTGGCAAACAACAGAAAATTAACTGAAGAAGGTGCTTTGTTTCAAAGCCATATTGATGGCAGCAAACATTTATTTACACCGGAGAATGTGATGGACATACAAAGAATTATTGGCGGCGATATTGTGATGGCTTTTGATGAATGTCCGCCTTACCCCAGCGAATATAAATATGCAAAAGACAGTATGGAGCTAACACATCGCTGGCTTAACCGTTGCTTTGAAAGGTTTGATACCACACCGGATAAATACGGCTACACACAAAATTTATTTCCAATTGTGCAGGGCAGTACTTACAAAGATCTGCGGACTGCATCGGCTGAATTTGTTGCCTCAAAAAATGCAACCGGTAATGCCATTGGTGGTTTAAGTGTTGGTGAACCTTTGGAGATGATGTATGAGTTTACTGAACTGTGCTGCGATATTTTACCAACGCAAAAGCCCCGCTATTTAATGGGTGTAGGTACGCCCTGGAATATTTTAGAAAGCATTGCTTTGGGGGTAGATATGTTTGACTGTGTGATGCCCACACGTAATGGCCGCAATGCCATGTTGTTTACAACCAAGGGGGTTATTAATATTGATAATAAAAAATGGGAAAAAGATTTTTCGGTAATTGATGATGGTTTTGATTGCCCCATGAGTAATTATTACAGCAAAGCTTATTTGCGACACCTGATGAAAGCGAAAGAGTTTTTGGGGCTTACCATTGCAAGCGTACACAACCTTGCTTTTTATATGTGGCTGGTTGGCGAGGCCCGCAAGCATATACTGGCTGGCGATTTTAAAGGCTGGAAGGATGAAATGGTGGTTAAACTGCAGCAACGATTGTAAGAGGGTTGCCAACCTTTATAAAATTCACTTCACCTTAAAAACTCTTATTAAAGGTTGGCAACCCTTTAGCCGTTTACAACCCGTTAACAAAAGGATACAGCTGCGGCACAATAATTGAAAAATATGAAGTTGTATTTTTTAAATTATCTTTAAAACCTTAAACCCCGTTTATAATGAAGCATAAAATACTCAGCAGCCTCATTGTTTTACTTA
>JANMWP010000170.1:0-1660 GCA_031394065.1 Chitinophagaceae bacterium | reverse complement strand
CTCAATCCTCTGGCTGCCAAACCTATCTGAATACCGCTGCCATCGCTTTCCCAGATATGAATACCGGGAACTTTGGCAACAATTTGCCGCATGTTATTGGTTACTACATTGCCCTTTACATTATCCAAAACAATTAAAGCATTTTTTTTACCGGCATAGATGGAAGTGCCCACAATTTCGGGTAATTGCTGAATATCACTTTTGCTGTACCGGCCAACCACAGTTACATCGGGTAAGTATTTATGATTTGGTTCGGTTGTATCCGCCTTGGATAGATTGTTTTTATCCTGTGCAGTTATGCTTATACTTAAAACAAGTAATAAAATTGAAATGCTGATTCTTTTTTCCATTGTTCTTTTTTAGATTGCAAAAATGCATTCATAAAAAAATAAACAGCCACCTAATCGGGAAAAGGATTTACGTAAAGAGGAAAACTAACGGAGTAACAACTCACAAGGCTTGATACCGGTATGTTTTTTAAACGCTGTAGAAAAATGGGATATGGAAGAATAACCCAGCAACATGGAAACTTCTGTTACGCTGAGGCCTTTTTCGTACAATAAATATTTAGCATGTTCCATTCTTTGACTTTGATAAAAATCAAAAATAGTGGTGCCAAAAATTTCTTTAAATCCTTTCTTTAAATAACATTCGTTAATGGCAACCTTGCGGCTGAGCGCCTTAATGGTAATGGGTTCGCCGATATGCTGCAGTAAAACTTCACGGGCTTTAATGATTTTTTCCCGGTCCTCTACATTTTGTAAAAACTTGCAGGTAAACTCAGCTTCTTTATCATCGCCCAGCATACAATCCATGCTGTATAACAACAGTATTTGTGTTTGTGCATTGATGAAAATATTTTCCCTGGTATCGGTATAGGTATGATTCAGCAATGCTTCAATGGCCGTTCTGGTTTTACCGCACAAAGGCAATTGTTTGCTGAAAGATGTTTTGTGTTTAAAAGAAAGTACATTTTCTGTTAAACCGCTTTCGGTACTGTTATTGGTAAATTGTGTTAAGTAATTTGGTTTAAAACTGAAGCTTACAACATCAACACTGTCCACTTTTTCAATACAGCTTTTGCTGGTATTGAACTTGCAATAATCACATTCTGTTTGTTTTTGCCTGCAATACACATTGCC
The DNA here is from genome assembly GCA_031394065.1 of Chitinophagaceae bacterium. Lineage (GTDB taxonomy): Bacteria > Bacteroidota > Bacteroidia > Chitinophagales > Chitinophagaceae > Ferruginibacter. The sequence continues at coordinate 518 of JANMWP010000170.1, read as the reverse complement.
ACTTACACAAAATTTAAGCTCCAGGTAATTGGCGGCAGGATTGTTTTTTTCAACGTGGTAAACTAAAATACCAGTATCATCAATACTCCATTGCGCTTGTTTACGATAACGCTTGATGGAATATTGTACCGATCCGGGAACGGTGCGGTCAACATGCAGCAATACATCCAGGTCCTCCTGTAAAAGTGGCTGCCTGTGAGCAATACTCAATATGTCTGTTTGTTGATACATTTAAAAATTTCAATGCAAAAGTACGAAATAATGTTTAAACATCAGAAGTTATGAGTTATGGGTTATTGGTTTTGCGTTAGGTGTTGTACCGGTAGATGTAGTTTAGGATTTAAGTTGAATTTCAGGCTCAAAAACTGGTAGAAATCTGTGTAAAAAAACAAGCTAAAATAAACCCTCAATTATTGCCTTAAACGCCTGTTTTTTCGTACCTTCGCCCGAATCTGAATTTTACATATCAAAAGTGATTTAGAACGACAATATGAGTACAGAAGCAGCAGCAGTTCCAA
>JANMWP010000139.1:0-4584 GCA_031394065.1 Chitinophagaceae bacterium | reverse complement strand
CCATAACCAGGCAGTAATGGAAGAACCAGCTGCAGTACTTAAGTCGGTAAACTGAACAGTTAAAGGAACACAACCGGATAAAGGTGTTGCCGAAAAATTTACAACCGGAATAGGAAAAATATTTATGTACTGGGTTCTGGTTAATGAATCAAAATTTCCCAATCCATCCTGAACAACAAGTTTTATGGTGTATTGCCCCGGTGTGAAATAGGTGGTTGAGGGGTTTTGTAAAAAAGAAATGGTTCCATTACCCAAATCCCATCTCCAATATATGGGGTTACCTGCAGAAAGGTCGTTGAAATTTACAATTTGAGGAGCACAGCCTGATGTTGGCGATGCCGAAAAATTTGCTGCAACCTGACTTTTGCCGCTGAAACTGAACGAAATAAATAAAATAAATAAGATAAAACATTGCCTTAGTAATGCTTTGGTAGACATAGGCATGGCACTGTAGGTTTTTATGAATTATGGATAAATGGATAAAATCTGGCATTTCAGCCACCTAATAAACTACATTTTCTATATAAAAATTGTGTATGTACGGATATATTTTTACATTGCATTGAGGTTTAATAGCTTAAACTGCAAACTAAAGCTCAGTAACATTCACATTACAAACCCAAATACTACCTGCATGCACCCTAAATTCTTAAAAATAGCCCTGTTACTTTGCTTAAGTACAAGCCTTGTTTATGGTCAAAAAAAGGCAGTAAATAAAGTAGATAATGGAGAGAAAAAGCACGGAATGCTTTCTTTTGGTGTTAATTATTCCGATTATGGTTTTTTTAAAGCACTAAATGATTCATCACTTAGCTATGCTTTTAACCGTAAAGACCTTTTTAAATCGGGTAACAGCTCTTTTGGTTTTGGAGTTAGTTATTTAAAGGGCCTGGGCTCACATTTTGATTTTTCCGGAAATTTTATCGGTACTTTTTCAAATTTTCCTGCATTGTATGTAAAGGGCGACAGCGTTGGTAGGGCATCTTTTACACCACAGCTCGATTTATTGCTTCATGCAAAAGCTTTAAAAGAGAACCGGCTTATTAATCCTTATTTAACTGCAGGAGTTGGTGCCGGTTATTTTGGAAAGCAATTGGTAGTGTATGCACCGGTGGGTGTTGGTCTGCAATTTCATTTTAAAAGCGGAGTTTATCTTTTTTTACAGGCACAATGGAAAATGGCTTTAACGGATGGTATTAAAGATGATTTTATGTTTTACTCCCTAAATTTCGGACAACATAAAAACCCTAAAAAACAAGAACCCGTTGCAGTAATACCTGTTGCTGATACTGCAAAAACTGAAGTAAAAAAAGATACTGTTGCAATAAGGCCTAAACTTAATACAGATAAGGATACTGATGGAGATGGTACGCCCGATTATAGAGATTTATGTATTACGGTAAAAGGCACAGTAAATGGCTGCCCCGATGCTGATGGTGATGGCATAGCCGATAAGGACGATAAATGTCCCACTGTAAAAGGTACAGCCAAGTACAATGGCTGCCCGGTACCTGATACAGATGGCGATGGTGTAAATGATGATAACGATAATTGTCCTGATGTTAAAGGCGTGCAGGATAACAGCGGCTGCCCTGCAGATAGTGATGGCGATGGTATACTTGATAAGGATGATAAATGCCCCGATGCTGCCGGAACTGCAGAAAACAGTGGTTGCCCCAGGCAGATACTGAATGGAGGTAAACTCATAAGATCATCAGGCGATTCGATGACTTATTTTATCCGTTTTGATTTTGATAAAGCAAATATTACCAGTGAAGCATTTAGTGTATTAAGCCAGATTGTTGGTGCATTAAAAGCAGATAAAACCCTCAAAATAAATATTGAAGGACATGCTGATAATTTCGGACTTGAGAAATACAATATGTTGATTTCGCAGGATCGTGCCAATGTTGCCAGTGCTTATTTCCAGAGTTATGGTATTCCTAAAAGCCGTATCACTACAGCTTATTATGGTTCATCAAGGCCTTATGATATTCACCAGGACTGGCTGAACCGCAGGGTGGAAATAACTATTTATAAAACTAAATAAACAGCTTAAACTGATCTGTTTAAAGCTGAAAATAAAATTTAAATTCATCAGAAGCGTCTGGCAACAAAAGCCAGGCGCTTCTTTACCTAAATACTTAAAATAATTTTATGGATATTAAAACACAATTTGAAAAAGCAATAGCTGATAGTAAATCTTTATCAGAAAAACCCAGCAACGAAACCCTGCTGAAGCTTTATTCATTATACAAACAATCAACCGAAGGCGATGTAAGTGGCGAAGCACCCACCAACCCCTTTGATTTTGTAAACAAAGCCAAGTATGAGGCCTGGACTGCATTAAAAGGAAAAACCAGCGAAGAAAGTATGCAGCAATATGTTGAGTTGGTAAATAAATTGAAAGGATAAAAAATGAAGATTCAGCAAATAACATCCTTTTTAGAATCAGTTGCGCCACTATCATTGCAGGAAAGTTATGATAATGCAGGACTGATAACCGGTAACAGTCAATGGGAATGCACAGGTATCATCACCACATTGGATGCTACAGAAGCAGTGGTGCTGGAAGCCATTGAAAAAAAATGCAATCTTATTGTAGCGCATCATCCTATTATTTTTGGTGGATTAAGAAAAATTACCGGCAAAAATTATGTGGAGCAAACCATCATAACCGCCATAAAAAATGATATTGCCATTTATGCTATTCATACCAATCTCGATAATGTGCTGCATGGTGTTAATGCTGCCATTGCCGATAAACTGGGTTTGGTAAACCGCAAGATTCTTCAACCCAAAAACGAAACACTAAAAAAACTATTCACCTTTGTACCGGTTGAATTTGCAGAAAATGTGCGGTCTGCAATTTTTAATGCCGGTGGTGGTCATATCAGCAATTACAGCGAATGCAGTTTTAACACAGCCGGACAGGGTACGTTTAAACCCGGCGAAGGCACCAATCCTTTTACAGGAAAACGCGGCATTCGGCATACTGAAGATGAAATAAAATTTGAAATGATCTTCCCTGCATGGCAGCAACAAAGTATTTTATCAGCAATGATTGCTGCCCATCCTTACAAAGAAGTAGCTTATGATATTATTGCACTGGATAACCAAAACCAGCAGGTGGGCAGTGGTTTGGTTGGCGAATTGCCACAACCACTTACCGAAACTGAGTTTTTGGCGCTATTGAAAGAAAAATTTAATCTTTCTGTAATACGGCATACACCCTTAACGGGCAAACCGGTTAAAAAAATAGCCCTTTGTGGTGGTGCAGGCAGCTTCCTGATTGGTGCCGCCATAGCCACGGGTGCCGATTTCTACATTACCGGCGATGTAAAATACCACGAGTTTTTTGATGCCAACAACAGGCTGGTTATTGCCGATATTGGCCATTTTGAGAGCGAACAGTTTACAATCGAGCTGTTATTTGATATTTTGAGCCAAAAATTCCCTACCTTTGCCGTCCTAAAAACAGGGGTAAAAACCAATCCTGTTCAATACTTTTAGATAAAAGGGTTGTAGTGTTGTCAGCCATGTTTTGGTAACATCAAACTACAAACCACAAACTACAAACAAAATAATATGGCCGCAGTTAAAGAATTCTCAATTGAAGAAAAATTAAGCGCATTGGTACTTTTACAAAAAGTAGATTGTAAGCTGGATGAAATTCAGATTCTGAAAGGTGAATTACCCATGGAGGTAAAAGACCTGGAAGATGAAATTGAAGGCCTGCACGCCAGGCAAACCCGTGTGGAAGAAGAAATAAATGGCATACAGGAATTTATTGCCCAAAAGAAAGAAGGCATTAAAGATGCTGATGCCCTGGTTAAAAAATACGAGAAGCAAAGCGACAACGTAAAAAACAACCGGGAGTTTGAAGCAATCAACAAAGAAATTGAAATGCAGACTTTAGAAATAAAGCTTTGCGAAAAGCATATTAAAGATGCAACAGAAGAGATTGCTGAAAAAGCAAGGCAACTGGAGATTGCTAAAAAAGCGGTAGCAAATAAAGAAGGTCACCTGGTTGGAAAAAAAGGTGAACTGGAAAAAATTATCAGCGAAACAGAAAAAGAAGAGAAGCATTACAACAAGGACGCTGAAAAGGCACGTAGTCATGCAGATGAGCGCTTGCTTACCAGCTACGACCGTATCCGTAAAAATTACCGCAACGGATTGGCTGTTGTTGCTGTAGAGCGTGACAGTTGTGGAGGTTGTTTCCACGCAATTCCGCCTCAAAAACAAAGCGAAATTAAATTGCGTAAAAAGATTATGGTTTGCGAAAACTGCGGCCGTATTTTGATAGATGCCGATTTGAATGATTCAGTTGTGGTAAAATAATTAAAAATTAAAAATTATTGAAAGAGTCCTGTTATTACAGGACTCTTTTTTATTTTAAATTAGTTTGCAAACTGGTAACATAATTTGCTAATTTGCCATCAGTTAAAATTTCCCATGCTTCAAAAATTAAACATACAGAACTACGCAATTATTAATGAACTGGAAATTGATTTTTCGGACAGGCTGAATATTATAACCGGAGAAACCGGTGCCGGTAAAAGTATTTTAATGGGTGCTTTA
>JANMWP010000118.1:0-1587 GCA_031394065.1 Chitinophagaceae bacterium | reverse complement strand
TGTATTTGCCAGCATGGCTTCTCCATCGCTGCCATTGTTTTCTATACCCAACTTTCCCATTAAATGAAACATCCTGTCATCTGCAAATAATTTTCGTTGTGCTAATTTCGGATTTGGTATTTCCGGATTGGCAGGCTGATTTTCATAAGTAAATACCCTGCCCATGCCGCTCATCATGTGGTATAAAATATGACAATGAAAAAACCAATCGCCATAAACATTTGCATTAAATTCAATGGTGTCTCTTTCCATAGGCATGATGTCGATAATATTTTTCAAGGGTGAGTATTCTCCCTGGCCATTGAGTAACCTGAAGTCGTGGCCGTGTAAGTGCATGGGGTGGCGCATCATGCTGTTGTTGTATAAAATGATACGAACATTTTCTCCTTTCTTAATTAAAATTTTATCGCTTTCTGAAACTGTTTTGTTGTCCATGGTCCACACATAGCGGTTCATATTTCCGGTAAGATCAAACTTCAGTACTTTCAAAGGGCCTTCAGGTAAAGTTGTTTTTTCAGGCGCTTTCAGCATTGTATAATTGAGTGAAACTATATCAGCTGTTTCAGCTTCCATATTCATACCCTGCATACTGTTGTTATTTGGCATTTGCATGGTATGGCCTGTGTCTTTTGCAGGCTTTTCATCACCGGTTATTTCAGGATACATAACGGTATTCATATCCATAATCTGATTTTCCATTTTCATTCCTTCCATTTCAATCATATTTCCTTTCATGTCCATCATGCTGTTCATCATCTTCATACCTGCAAAATATTTTGGCCGTTTCATTTTGGTGGCGGCAACTTTTTCACCGTTGCCTAACCAGAGGGAGGCGTGTTTGGTACGATCTTCGGGAGTTACCAGAAATTCGTAGCTTTTATTTTCAGGAATAGTTACAATCACATCGTAGGTTTCAGAGACGGCAATTATTAATCTATCTACTTCTACGGGTTCTACATCGTTGCCATCCGAAGCCACCACGGTTATTTTACCTCCTGCATAGGAAAGCCAGAAATAATCGGATGCACCTCCGTTGGCAATACGCAATCTAACTTTGTCACCTGCCTTAAATTGTGGTTGTTCGTTTTGATTTTTGCCATTGAGTAAAAAATTATCATAGTAAACATCTGTGAGATCCATCGCATTCATCCTTTTCCATTCATTGTTAACCTTTGTTTTAAAATGGCCTTGTTGTATAGCCTCTGTATAACTTTGGGTACTTCCTTTTTGCACCGCAAACCAGTCTGTGGCGGCATGTAAGCTACGATGCACTTCTTTAGGGTTCATATCTATCCATTCGCTAAGTATCAGCGGAATGGTGGGAATATCCAACTCTTCTCTTTTATTCATGATAAACATGCCGTACATGCCAATTTGCTCCTGTAAACCGGTGTGGCTGTGATACCAATGGGTACCATGCTGGATGATTGGAAATTTGTACAAATGAGTTGTATGTGGCTTGATAGGCATTTGCGTAAGGTTGGGTACGCCATCATATTGATTGGGCAGAATCAAACCATGCCAATGCAAGGAGGTTTCTTCGTTTAAGTTATTGTGTACATAAATTTCTGCGGTATCGCCTTCTGT
>JANMWP010000061.1:0-2838 GCA_031394065.1 Chitinophagaceae bacterium | reverse complement strand
TGGCGAGCAGGTTTTTGCTACTGCCAATCCAAACACCTGCTGGAATGGTACTTATAAAGGAAAACCGGCATTGGCGGGCACTTACGTGTATGTTATAAAGGCTCAAACCAGTTGCGGTACCGAAGAACAAAAAGGAAGTTTTATACTGATTAGGTAAAGAAATTAACAAACCAGTTTCTTATAAAAATCTGCATAATACCGGAAGATGCTTAATTTTAGCAAATTAATTTGTGGTTATTATTTAAGATGATAAGATTTTTATTTTGCTTTTTATTCCTCAGCGAATTTTGTTCTGCACAGGTAAACCTGGATAAGGGTTTATTGGCTTACTACCCTTTTAATGGTAATGCCAATGATGAAAGCGGCAACAATAATAACCCTGCTATTAACAATGCAACCATAACTGCCGATCGTTTTGGAAACCCGAACAGTGCCTATCACTTTAATGGTATTTACCAATACATGCGTATTCCCAATAAGCCATCAATCAATTTCAGAAACGAAATTACGCTGTCGGTTTGGGTAAGGCCAACCGGGTTTTACTATGGAATCTGTCATGCAAGTCAGCTGATAAGTAAGGGCGGTGGAAATTACAATCCCGGAAATTATGCACTAAGATTTGATGATGCACTTTTTTCAAACGGCACAGGGTGCGATGGAAAAGTTTGCGATTCTATACATCAGAATTTCAGGGGAACGGGTACTGTACTTAAACCTTACGGCGGTGAATTTATAAAAAAGAATAAATGGTACAATGTGTTATATACCAATGATGGTAAAACTGCAAAACTGTATGTTAATTGCGAATTGAAGTATTCAGTAGTTTTTCCGGAAACCTTTACCAATGATGAAGACCTGTTTTTTGGTAAATCGGATGATGACATTTTTCCTTTTTGGTTAAATGGAGACCTTGATGATATACGCATTTACAGCCGGGCATTAAACAGCGAAGAAATAACATCTTTATGTAAAGAAATAAAAGACTCCATTAAACCAAAACCATTAGTAGTGGAGAAGCCATTAGTAGTGGAGAAACCTGTAGTACTGGAAAAGCGTAATAATGACCTCATTAAAGAATTTATAGTAGATCATGATTCTATTTCTGTTACACTGTATGATAATGGCATTGTAGATGGCGACAGCATTACATTAATATACAACGATTCGATATTGACCACACATAAATTACTTACCGAAAAGCCGCTCACCTTCTGGATTAAAATTGCCCCGGGCAACCAGCGCAATGAATTGCAGATGTATGCCGAAAACCTCGGCAGCATACCGCCCAATACAGCTTTGATGATTATTTACGATGGTAATAAGCGCTACGAAGTAAATATTAAGAGTACAGAAAAAACCAATGGTTCGGTTTCGTTTAAGTTGAGGGAATGATGAATTTACTGGCTGAGTTTTTCAATAATCTTTGCCATTAACTTTCATGTTTTCTGCTACCAACAAATTTCTTAACCATTTTAGGTGGATTATAGGGATCTATTCCATGCGACATTGCAGAAATGTACCAACCCTGATTTAATCTTTCAGACAGCGGAACAGTTTCTTCAAAAACATTACTCCTTTCAGCCTCGGCAAAGGTTTGTGCTTTAAAAACGGTTTTGTCTAACTTGTACATACCGTAAATTAATACTTTTTTACTTTTGAATTTTTACTTTTTACTTATTTATGTATCTTGACCTAAACTAAAATTCAATTCTCTTATGTTTCCAGATAAAAATCATTAAATGCATTACATTATTTTTAATGCCTTAAATGACCATAGTTAGCAACAATTTTTTTATAGTCCTCATCCAGGTATGTAGTTTGTTGTTGGTTATATTTAAGATCTTTCGAATCAACCTTCATATAATAAACTACCTTATATACTTCTTTATTTGATGAAGCTTTTTTTATCATACCCGCCAGGTAATCCATCACTGCGGCATGTTTTAATTTATTCTCTGCTATTTCTGCTGGATTATAAATTGCATTGTGCGAATTTTTAAATTTCTCAACATATTGGATATACCTGCCAAAATCTCTATCCTGATTTTCCCTTTCATCTGTAAAATAAACTTTCTTAGAGATAGGAATGATCTCCATGCCGGCGATCTCAATCGATCCTGCCTTATGACCAGACATTTCAATATCTTTTTTCAGTATTTCTGTCAAAGCCGGTCTTACGGATAATTCAAGCTTCGAAGGCTGAATCTGTGGTGTTAGCAATTTCTCAGCGGGATTCATGTCATCCTTTTGCTCCGTTTGGTGACAGGACATTAGTATAAAAAAACAGCTAAATACATAAATGGCATATTTCATAAAATAAAAGTTGGAAATCAAATTTACCAAAATTTAAATAAAGCTGCCGTTCCAATTACTGGTAATACCTTACTTATGTATCTCACTCGTAAAATGAAATTCAATATCGGGATTGTTCTGTATTTCTGTATTTAAAAACCATTCGCTGTTGGCCAGGTAAACCAGGTGATCATCTTTATCCAAAGCAATATTGGCTTGTTTGTATTTGATGAAATCATCTAACTTTTTAGGGTCTTTACCGGTTAGCCAACAGGCCTTAAAAAACGGCAAGTTATTCATTTGTACCGATGCGCCATACTCCTGTAAAAGCCGGTATTGTATCACTTCAAACTGCAGTTCGCCCACGCAGCCTATAATTTTCTTATTGCCGCCAAACTGGGTAAATAACTGGGCCACTCCTTCATCTGTAAGCTGACTCAACCCTTTCTCCAACTGTTTGGTTTTCATTGGATCTTTGTTAATTACCTCCTTAAAAATTTCAGGCGAAAAACTGGGTATACCGGTGAAGTAAAAATCCTCTCCTTC
>JANMWP010000047.1:0-2231 GCA_031394065.1 Chitinophagaceae bacterium | reverse complement strand
TTTGTTATCACCTACCAGCTCGCTAATATCCTGGCCTGCACAAAACGCCTTGCCTGCGCCGGTTATGTACACAGCCCTTACCTCGTGTAAAGAAGCAGCTTCATCCAATCTCGATTGCATTAATAAAGCCATCTCCCTGTTGAAGGAATTAAATTTTTCGGGACGGTTTAAGGTAATGTAAGCAACTGCATTTTTTATTTCAAATAAAATAGAAGGCATGATGATGTTTTTAAAATGATTAAACTTCGAAACTTTTAACTTCTTTATGTTGTAATAAAAAATGATTAACGGCATCGTAGTTTCTGTCTGGCGAACTGATGCGGTAAATATACACAGCGTCTGTATTTTCTTTCACTGTTTTCATGCAACGGAAGTCCATATCATTTACTGCGAAAAATTTTTCCAGTTCCTCTTTAAAATTATTACCAAGTGCTATGGTCTTTATTCTGTAATCCTTTACTTTATGAAAGCGGTTGATAAACCGCTGCACCGGTTCTAAAACAAACAATGCAACCACAACCATTACAGAAACAACAATTGCCAGCGGATAATTGTGATAACCAATAGCCATGCCCAGTGCGGCTGTTACCCAAATGAGTGCAGCCGTAGTTAATCCGTTAACGGTAATACCTTCTTTAAAAATAACACCGGCACCAATAAAACCAATACCGGTTACAATGTTACTGGCAATACGGTCTGCGCTGCCATTGCCAATTTCTTTTGATAGAATTGTGTATAAACAAGATCCAACACATATCAGGATCATAGTTCTGAAACCTGCAGGTTTGCTTCTGAACTCACGCTCTAAACCTATAACAGCGCCAATGATAAAGGCTACAGAAACCTGGGCGGCTTCTTCTAAATAAATTGATAAATCCATGAATATTTTTTTGAGCTGAAATAAAGTTACGGATATTAATGGCACTTAAAATAATCAAAAGGTTCTTTACAATCGTTACATTGATATAAAGCTTTGCAGGCTGTGCTGCCAAATTCGCTTATGCATTTTGTATTGTTAGAGTTGCATTGGGGGCATGTAACATGAAATGATTCAGGCCGCTGAAAGCGTCCCGACTCTGATTGTGGGGGCGCAATACCATATTCTTTTAATTTTCTTTTTCCGTCTTCGCTCATCCAGTCTGTTGTCCAGGCGGGGGCTAAAACAGATGTGATCTTAATTTTGTGATAACCATTTTCAATCAATGCAAGTTTTATGTTCATGGCTATCATATCCATGGCTGGGCAGCCGGTGTATGTGGGTGTGATGATGACTTCAACTTCATTGCCGTTTAATTTTACATCTCTTACAATTCCTAAATCGGTGATGGTTAAAACGGGTACTTCGGGGTCGGTAACCTGCTCTAAAATTTTCCAGATTTCTTTTATTTGTATGGTACAAGCAATTACCATGATGCTCCCGGGTAAGTTCTTTGCAGATATTGCAGGTCAGTTAAAATAAAACCCAGGTGCTCTGTATGTACACCCTGTTTACCTCCGGTTTGCATAAACATTTTTTCAGGAACCGGTAAAGTAGCTTCTTCAAAAACTGATGTTACTTTTTTCATCCAGTCATCTTTTAATAAAGTAACATTAAAGCCTGCTGCAATTTCATAATCTGCAGGTAAAAACATTTCACCGGTATATCTCCATAATTCGTCAATGGCTTTTAACATGCGTTGGTGGCTCTCATCGGTTCCATCGCCCAGGCGTATTACCCATTCGCTGCTCCAGCGCTGGTGATAAGTAACTTCTTTTAATGCTTTAGCAGCAATGGCAGCAATTTGTTCATCATCGCAGTTTTGTAATTTTTCGTAGAGCAGAAATTGGTAAGCGCTGAAAAAAAACTGGCGTAAAATAGTTTGCGCCCAATCGCCATTGGGTTGTTCAGCCAATAAACAGTTTTTAAATTCTCTTTCGGTTCTCAGGTAAGCAAGCGAATCTTCAGAAGCCTCCCCAAACCCCTCCGAAGGAGGGGCTTCAGACTCTGCTGGCTTCAGACTCTTATTTATTAGTTGTGCAGCATATTGATAAAAATTTCTCGACTGTCCAATCAGGTCTAAAGAAATATTGGTGATGGCAATATCCTGTTCCAGTATCGGCCCATGGCCGCACCATTCGGCATTTCTTTGTGCAAGAATTAAATTGGTATCTGCTAAATGCAGGCTGTAGTTAAGTAAAGAATTATCCATTATTCATTAAAAAATTATCCATTAAAATCACATGTGTCCTAC
>JANMWP010000040.1:0-1833 GCA_031394065.1 Chitinophagaceae bacterium | reverse complement strand
ACGCTTAAAGCACCAGAACAAACTATCCGAAAATCAATTGCTTTACCTGAAAGACATGGAGCGGAGATTAAAAGCGATGGTGATTGAATGGCGCAAGTCGGAGGATAAAGACAAAGTAGTAAAAATGATTCATGCATTGTTGTTTAACCAAAAGGAAAAGATGGTGAATGAAAAGCAGCAGAAGAAACTGAACGAAAAATTTATTCAGATACAGGGCGACGTAAAACCCGGCGATAAGGTAATGATGCGGCAAAACCGCCAGATAGGCATACTGAAAGAGATCAGGGGTAAAAAAGCCATTGTGCAGTTAGGGGTTGTACCACTTACTGTAAGCTTGGAAGATTTAAGCCTGGTGCTGGAAAAAGAACCTGCGGGAGAAGGAAATTAATCACAACCATTTTTTCTGCGGGTGTCAGTGATACCCATTATTTTCCAATCATCGCCTCTTTTTATAAGAGTGAACACATCTACCCCGCAGTGATACAATTGGTCGTTGAAAAATAATTTATAAGGTACCCAAGCAATGGCCATGGCGCCGTCGATTGCAATGTCGAAACCCAGCGGCCGCTCGTCTATATTTTTGCCTTTTAATGCAGCTACCTGTTTTAAAAAGTCAGACATCTTATCATTTTCCAGCACAGATTTTCCCTCTTTCGTTTGCATGATGGAATACAGGAAGCAGGAAGAATCAACAGCACTGTTTATAAGCGTAGTATCATTGCTTTTCATGCCGGCAAAAAAAGTATTGATCGGCTTTTTAATGGCCTCGTTTTCGGCTTGTGCCATTGCAGTATTGCAAAGAATTGTCAGAAGAATAAGTGCAGCTATTTTCATCGATTTATTTTTATGGATAAAGATTGTCTTTTTTTTGATATGAAATTAAATAATTTATCAACGGCTATAGTATGGCAAGAAGCCCGTGGTTACTACCGTTTGGGGCACAAGCCTGCATGGGGGATTAAATAAACCGTCCTTATCTCAATTTATTTTTGGTAGATAAAGTTCAACACTATTATTTTGCACCCGGAGAGTTGGCAGAGCGGTCGATTGCGGCAGTCTTGAAAACTGTTGACTGTAACAGGTCCTGGGGTTCGAATCCCTAACTCTCCGCAATAATCAATATTAAATTAAGCTAAAAGCCTGCAAACACTATGTTTGTGGGCTTTTTTCATTTGGGGAGATCAACAAAACTTACAATGAATAACAAAAAAAAGGTGAGTGATTCGGTGAGTAGTGGCCCCCCGGATTGCTACTCACCGAATTTTGAATAATTAATTGTATACCAACATGTTCACAGTATGAACATCTTGATTTGCTTAAGCTGCATTGCTAATTTTGTTCACTTTAAATGATTAAATCATGAAGACAAATTTTAGCATGCTTTTCTACATGAAAAAGCAAAAAAATTACCAATCAGGTTTGGCTCCCATTTACATAAGAATAACTGTAAATGGTCAGCGAGCAGAATTAACTACCGGTCGGGAATGTGATCCTGTAAAATGGAACAACAAATCCGGTCGTGTCGTTGGAACTAAGGAAGACATTAAAAATTTTAACGCTTTCCTGGACAATCTGCAGGCCAGGGTTTATGAAGCCCATCGATATCTCTCCGAAAATGACAAACTAATTTCAGCCGAAACAATAAAGAATCGGTTGCTTGGAAAAGCAGAAAAGTCTAGAATGTTGATTGAGATATTCATAGAACATAATAATAAAATGGCGGCTTTGTTAGGGAACGAATTTGCAAATGGAACTTTGGAAAGATATAAAAGTAATTTTGGCAAAATCATTCGTATATGCTTATCTAATGGTTGGATAGCAGTTGATCCTTTT
>JANMWP010000029.1:0-2981 GCA_031394065.1 Chitinophagaceae bacterium | reverse complement strand
AAAGTTTATCAAACTTCTTTCCTGCTAATTCTCCACCTGTCCACTCAAATTTTGTCCACGAAATATTTGACTTGTCTTGTGAATTATTTTCAATTCTCCAATTTGAATATGAGATTTTGTCAGTCAAAAATGATATCCCACAAACTGTAACGATTGCAAAAACTGTCAAACCCAATATTTTCATAATCTTTTTCATTTCAAGGTACGAGGTTTGTCTAAAGTGACGCACAACTCATAAATATACGCAACTCCCGGTACACTTGTCTCCTGATTATCAATAAATAAATGTACCAACTTATTTTCTTAAATTTATTAAAACGAAAACAATGTTTACAGAACTGGTCTTTACCTATTATCATCCTGTTCTTAATATTGGCGTACAGGATATCAGGAATGTATGGTTATTGAATGATGTGCCGGTTAAACTTGCCTTGGCCTTGCACAGGGGTTCTCTTGTATTCCGGTTACCGGGTTCTGGTAAACGTGTAAGCTACCATACACTTAAAAGGGGGTTAATAAAGAAAACATTTATTATTAGCCTGCCCCTGCAATTATTACCCTTTTAATCTTAAAACCTGCAACAGCTACTATGTTTTATCTATTACCACTTTGTGGTATTGTTTTTCTCATTTTTATTTTTTATTTTGTGCCAGGTTTAAGATTAAAAAATAGAATTACCAACAAACAGGTAATTTTTACCCGGTTCTTTAAAAAAAAAATTCTATATCCTACCGCAAAAAACTTCTTCAGGCATTTGAAATTATCACTTTGAAATTAAAGCTCCGCTGATGCAGCATGGCTATGTTTTTAATAAAACAAGGCTATGCTGGTTCAGCATTGATGTGAATTAACAAAAACAGTGCTATGCTGGTTCAGCATTGATATGTTTTTACCACAAACAGTGCCATGCTGGTTCAGCATTGCTGTGTTTTTAACACAAATAATGCCCCGCTGGTTCAGCAGTGCTATGTTTTAACACCGTAATCTTTTTTTTAACCATAAAACCCAGTTATTATGTTACACACAAAACACCTGCACCCCGATGCAGAACCAACCACTGGAGGCTCAACAGCCCCAAAACCAAATGCCACCGCAGCCATACCGGCTGCCGATGTTGATTTTATGGATGTGTCCAAAGCAGTATCTGCCACCTGGCTGGCCACACCCGATATTACGCTTGTATGGAAAAAAAGCGGCGACTTTGATAAACAGGCGCAGGATTTTGCTGTTAGCATCAGCAGCCGTAAAGCTACCGGCAGCCTGCGGCCGGGCCAGTCGTTTACGCTAAGGCAATCTGACGGGCAGATTGATGTTGCGGTAAGAGAAGTGAAAGTGTACATTGAGCGCAAGTTTAAAACCACAGGTGCTGTGGCGCAGTTTGCCCGCTATGGTATTATTAAAGAAGGCACACAATACCGCATGAGCCGGGATCGTAACAACCGCAAAGAAGCACTTAAATTAATGATTGATGCCATTGCCGCCGATGGCTTTGCTGCCGAAGAATACGGCACCGCCTTTTGGACGGATATGCAAACCAACTACTCAAATGCGCTTACAGCAAGCGGCAATACCAGCGGCGATGTAAGTGGTAAGGTGGCTACTAAAAATCAACAAAAAATCGCTATCAGAAACGTAATGACTGCTTTGCAGTTTGTATTAAGGGGTAACTATCCTGATACTTTTAAAGAAGTTTACAGAGACTGGGGCTGGCAAAAGGAAAGGTATTAAAAAAGTTAAAAGGTAAAAGTAAAAACGGGCAGTGTTATAAAGCTGCCCATTTTTATTAAATAAATTTAAAACTATTAGTTCTCCTTCTCCACCCTCGTTGGCGTATCCTTACCACTAACAATTGTTTTACTGCTGATGGCAATGGCTTTAATAATTTCGGCCATATTGTTCATATCAAGCGTGGTAATATCATCGCTTTGTTTATGGTAATTGGGTTCGTTGTTGGGGGCTTCTTCCATTTTTGAGGTGGAGATGGTATGTGCAGGTACACCCAATGCTGCCAGCGTAGCATTATCGCTGCGGTAAAATAAATTTTGTTTAGGATAAGGATCGGGCTCAAAATGAAATTTTGAACCGGTAAGATTTGCCTGCAGTATTTTGCCCATATCGCTTTTTTCGTAACCGGTTATGTAGGCACTGTTAGTACCCCATTTGCTGGTGGTACCAATCATTTCAATATTAAACATGGCCATTACTTTATCGGCATTTAATTGTTTGCTGAAGTAGCGGCTGCCAAAGCCACCAATTTCTTCGGCAGTAAAGGCAACAAAAATAAGGGTGCGTTCATTATCTTTTTGCTTACCAAAATATTTTGCCAGCATCATCACCGCCGTGGTGCCGGCAGCATCGTCGTTGGCACCGTTGTAAATACTGTCGCCTTTTGCATCGGCTTTGCCAATTCCCAAATGATCGTAATGCCCTGCAAAAATAACGAACTCATCTTTTTTAGTTTTACCGGGTATCATGCCAATTACATTTTTTAAATGCTGCTCTGTTAATTGATTTTTTATATGCAGTTGTATAGATGTTGGGTTTAAATTAGTGGTTAAAATAAAAATCTGCGAAACGTTGGTTGCAAATTTTGCATTGCCTGTAAAGCGCTGCATACTTTTAAACCTGCGGGCATGGGCTGTATCAACCAGTATTATCAGGTTTTTTTCAAGGTCGAATAAAGGGAATACGGTTTTATTAAAATCATCACCGGCTTTTACAATTTTAATTTCATAGTCTTTAAGCGAGCTGATATTTATTTCTTCGGTGGTTGTATTGGCTGCCACGTTTTTGGTGCTCAGCGAATCGGTGCCCAGCATACCGGTTATTTCCAGCGGTTTTGCTTTAACCATTACTATGTCCTGAAAATAATCAGTTGCCTTGCCAAAATATTTCAATTTGCTTTTTGCAAACTCTGCTGCAATAAAATCAGCAGCTTTATCTATACCGGGGGTAAAGGTTTTGCGGCCCTGCATATCATC
>JANMWP010000021.1:0-6343 GCA_031394065.1 Chitinophagaceae bacterium | reverse complement strand
GCCGGGTTGTCTTGTGATCACAATATTTATTCTGCCGGGTAAAGGTTTATTTACTGCTTCAAATGTTTTACGCCCCATGATCACCGGCATACCCCAGGTAGTATTTTTAAAAAATTTCAGGTCGTTGGGTAAATGCCAGAGCAACTGGTTGTTTTTACCAATCGAATTATTTTCTGCTGCCGCAACTACTAAACTTATTGTCATTGTATTGATTTAAACTGCAACCGGTGCTTTAATAGCAGGATGTGATTCATAATTCATTAACTCAAAATCTTCAAACTTAAAACTAAAAATATCTTTTACTGCCTGATCAATTTTCATCTGCGGTAAAGGAAACGGTGTTCTGGTTAATTGCAGGTTGGCCTGCTCAAAATGATTATTATACAAATGCACATCGCCAAAGGAATGTACAAACTCACCCGGCTCCAAATCACAAACCTGTGCAATCATCAGGGTTAATAAAGCATACGAGGCTATGTTAAATGGCACTCCTAAAAACACATCTGCCGAACGCTGGTATAATTGACATGATAACCTGCCTTTAGTTTCCCCCTTCAGGGGATCAGGGGGAGCGACGTAGAATTGAAACAAACAATGGCATGGCATCAGTTTCATCTTTGGCAAATCGGCCACATTCCAGGCACTGATGATCATGCGCCTGCTATCAGGATTTGTTTTCAAAGTATGTATCAGTTCTTTAACCTGGTCAACTTCTACTCCATCAGCCCCAACCCAACTGCGCCATTGTTTACCATAAACAGGACCAAGGTCGCCGTTCTCATCAGCCCATTCATCCCAAATTTTTACGTTGTGTTCTTTTAAGTAATTGATATTGGTATCGCCCTGTAAAAACCAAAGCAGTTCGTAAATAATGCTTTTAAGATGACATTTTTTGGTGGTAACCAATGGAAATCCATCTGCAAGATTAAAACGCATCTGGTATCCAAAAACGCTCCGGGTGCCGGTGCCGGTACGGTCGCTTTTATCGGTACCGGTTTCAATAATATGTTTAACTAAATCTAAGTATTGCTGCATGGATGCAAATTAAGGCAAATTGGTTGATGGTTAATGGTTGATAGTTCATTGTTTTCAACAGACAGACATCATAAAAAATTCCCGAAATAAGAAGTCCCGGCTATGACCCATCAACCATCAACTATTATCTAAGCCGTATCTTTGCCCCGGAGAAAAAAATATGAGTAAGAAAGGAAAAGTTTTAATGGCCATGAGTGGCGGTATTGATAGTACCGTGGCTGCTTTGATGCTTCATAAAGAAGGTTATGAAGTGGTGGGCATTACCATGAAAACATGGGACTATGCTGCCAGCGTGGGCACTACCGGTAAAAAAGAAACAGGTTGCTGCAATTTAGATAGTTTTAACGATGCCCGTCAGGCGGCTGTACAGCATGGTTTTCCGCATTTTATTTTAGACATACGGGAAGAGTTTGGTGATTTTGTGATTGAAAATTTTGTGGATGAATATATTGCCGGTCGTACCCCCAACCCCTGTGTGATGTGCAATACACATATCAAGTGGCGGGCACTGATGAAAAGAGCCGATGCTTTGAATTGTGATTTTATTTCAACAGGCCATTATGCACAGGTGCATCAACATACAAACGGGCGGTATTTTATCCGCAAAGGAATTGATGATACCAAAGACCAAAGCTATGCCCTGTGGGGTTTACAGCAGGACCTGCTGAGCCGTACCATTCTGCCTTTGGGCACTTATCATAAAAAAGATATACGCCAGATGGCGCATGATTTTGGCTACCCCGAGCTGGCGAAAAAGAATGAGAGCTATGAAATTTGTTTTGTACCCGATAATGATTACCGTGGTTTTTTAAAACGCAAGGTTGAAGGGCTGGAAGAAAGGGTTAACGGCGGAAACTTTATTGATAAAACCGGAAAAATTCTGGGCAAACATAAAGGTTATCCTTTTTATACCGTTGGACAACGTAAAGGTCTGGATATTGCCTTGGGCAGACCCGCTTTTGTTACCGAAATTTTACCCGAAACCAATACTGTAGTTTTGGGTGAAGAAGAAGATTTGAACCGGACCGAAATGAAAGTAACCGGCCTTAACTGGATAAAATATGAAGGTATTACCGACGGTATGGAAGCGGTAACCAAGATCAGATATAAAGATAAAGGTGCCTTAAGTAACCTGTACACATACGAAAATGGTATAAATGTGCGTTTTTATGACGATGTAAAAGGCGTAGCCCCTGGCCAAAGTGCAGTTTTCTACGAAGGAGACGATGTAATTGGAGGAGGAATCATTCAGCGTACCGGGCAGCCTTTTTCCGTTTAAATCTATCTATATTTGTAATATATAAACTTATGAGAAAGGTATTTTTTTTATCAATAATAACAGTTGCAGTAATTTTCAGTGCCTGTAAAAAAAGTACCGATATACTGGAAGTAGCAACTGTACAGGAGTATGCACCACTGGTGATTGGTAAATACATTACATATAACCTGGATTCTACCGTGTTTATAAATTTTGGCTCAAAAGATACCATCATAAAATACCAGGTTAAACACCAGGTTGATGCGCTGATTACTGATAACTTAGGCCGGCCAGCTTACCGCATCATACGGTATATCCGCAAAACAGCAGCCAATCCCTGGGTACCCGATAATACCTTTATGGCAGTATCTACCGACTTTACAATTGAGTTTATTGAAAACAATATGCGCTTTTTAAAGCTTAAAGGACCGGTTAGAAATGCCTTAACCTGGAAAGGAAATTCTTACATTGATACCTACTCTTTAAATTCCAATGTTAAATATTTAGATGACTGGGATTATACTTATGACAGTGTGAACGTAAAAAAAACCATTGGCACATTTACACTCGACAGCACTTTAAAAGTTACACAACGTGATGAAATAATCGGAAACCCAAATGACCCCAATTCGTACAGCGAAAAAAACTTTGGAGCCGAAAACTATGCAAAAGGGCTTGGACTGGTTTACCGTAATTTTTTACATGTAGAGTATCAGCCACCTACACCAGGCCGTGCCGGATACCGCATTGGTTACGGAGTTAAGATGACGATGATAGACCATAATTAGAATTAGCTTCAAGGGATTAGCCACAAGGGAGAAGCAAGTAAAATTATAACAGTTAAAACAAGAAAGCTCTTCAAACAATAAAATTTGCCCCCTTGCAGCTTTTAACTGCGCCCTTTTATTTTCCTCTGCTAAAAGTAGAAAAATCTGTAGAAGGTATTTTATCTGCCCCCAATTGATTGAGCATAGTTACCAGCTGCCCCCGGTGATAGGTTGCATGATTAAACACATGCTGTAACATCTGATAAACCGGCATTTTAATCTGTTCTTTATTGCGTACAAAAGCAAATACATGCGTAAGTTGATTTTCAGTTGCATTGTCAACCCATACTTTCCACTGCTGGCTTTGTTTGGCCAAAGCATCTGTTAACTCTTTAAAATTTCCGGTAAACTTATCGCTTTCCAAAACAATGTTTTCGGTAAGTTTCAAGCGTTGCCACCAAACTTCTTCGGCCAGCCACATGTGCTGCATCGTTTTATATAAAGAAGGAAAACTGCTTACAATTTCCCTGTTAATTGCTTCATCACTCAACTTGTTTATCCTGTCAACCAATTGTTTGGTTGCCCAAATATTATAAGTGGTGTACTGTTGTAATAATTCCTTCATGGTTTTCTGTACTTTTGATTATAAGTTGCAAGGCGCAGGTAAAATTATCAATTATTAGTTATACCATTATCAATTAAAAAATATGTCTGATAAAAAATTTCAATTCAGCGGTTTCAGTTCAGTGGCTATACATGGCGGTCATGAGCAAGACCCCAATTATGCACACCTCACCCCCATTTATGCCAGCAGTACTTATGTATTTGATGAGGCTGAACAGGGCATGCGCCGCTTTAGTGGCGAAGAAAAAGGTTATATCTACAGCCGCTGGGGAAACCCTTCCATTACCGAAGCCGAAGAAAAAATTGCAGCACTTGAAAGTTTTGGTATTGTAGATGAACATGGAAATGCCATTGCATTGAAAGCCATCCTGCATGCCAGTGGTATGGCTGCTATCAGCACTTTGATGATTGGCACTTTAAAAGCCGGAGATAAAGTTTTAACGCATTACTCCTTATACGGTGGCACACAGGAATTACTGGAGAAAGTTTTACCGGCATTGGGCATTGAAGTTATCATTACCGATTTGAGAGATGTAAACAATGCGGCAGCAGCACTGCATGCAGATGACAGCATAAAAATGCTTTACCTGGAAACACCTGCCAATCCTACAATACAGTGTGTTGATATTGATGAATTAACCAGGCTGGCTAAAACCAAAAATTTGATTGTTGCGGTTGATAATACCTTTGCCACGCCTTATTTACAACAGCCATTTAAATACGGGGTTGATTACGTTATGCACAGCACCACCAAATTTTTAAACGGTCATGGTACAACTATCGGCGGTGTTTTATTGGGTAAAGATGTAACGCATATGTGTGGCCACATTACAAAAGTGCATCGCCTGCTGGGCGGCAACAGCAATGCCTTTGATGCTTTTTTATTAACGCAGGGTATGAAAACTCTGGAAGTACGAATGGAACGCCATTGCCACAATGCCATGGAAGTTGCAGGATTTTTAGAGCAACACCCGGCGGTAAGTAATGTAAATTATCTGGGCCTTCCCTCCCATCCCGATTTTAATACGGCAGCAAAACAAATGCGGCATCCGGGCCCCATGTTAAGTTTTGAAATGAAAGACGGGTTGGAAGCTGCCAAACAATTCATTGACAAACTACAGATGTGTATCCGTGCCGTATCCTTAGGCACCTGCGATACACTGCTCTGTCATCCTGCAAGCATGACACACCACGGCGTACCCAAAGAAAAAAGAGAACAGTATGGCATTACAGATGGCTTGATACGCATGAGTGTTGGTATTGAAAATGTGCAGGATATACTGACAGATCTGGAGCAGGCATTGGGGTAAATAAAAATGATGAATTAAGAATTAAAAATGGAAATACAAATCAGAAAAGCTGTAAAAGAAGATTGCGCCAGCATGATGGAATTGATACAAGAATTGGCAGTATATGAAAAGGAACCCGATGCAGTAACCGTAAGTTTTGATCATTTTATTGAGAGTGGTTTTGGCGAAAACCCCGTATGGCAGGCTTTTGTAGCCGAAGCCCCAATCGCTTCAATCTCCGCTTCACCCTCTCCCCTTGGAGAGGGCCGGGGTGAGGTTGTAGGCTTTGCTCTTTATTATATCCGCTATAGCACCTGGAAAGGCCAACGCCTTTACCTGGAAGATCTTGTAGTAACTGAAAAAATGCGTGGCAAAGGAATTGGCAAATTATTATTTGATACTTTGATTGAAGAATGCAAAGCAAAAAAATACAGCGGCCTTGTTTGGCAGGTATTGGATTGGAATGAACCGGCGATAAATTTTTATAAAAAATATCCTGAGGTAGTTATTGATAAAGGATGGCTGAATTGTTTTATCAATTTTTAAAAAATTCAATTCCAATTTATTGATTAATATTTTTTGAATGCAGCTTTTTGCATATACATCTTGCCTACGCAGATACCCTTAATTAATGTTTATGAATAAAATTAAACGTACAAAGTTATTTTTAGCTTTAACGACTTTTATCATAGTGTCAACAATGGGCTTGGTTTCCTGTGAAAAAAACCCTGATGACACAACATTTCATTCATTCACGACTGCTACTGAGTTTATTGACTACTCTATAAATGGAATTCCCTATAGTTATACGGTGCCACAAGACAATTTTACATGTATTTTAGATAACCAGATCATGTTTTTTGTGTATGGGTTCAAAACATCTGTACCGGATACTGTTAAAATGATAGTGACAGGAGGAAATAACGGAACAATGAATTTGCAAGGCTTTGTTGCACCTCAATTCAACAACGACCCCACTTCAACAATTTTTCCGCCCCGAACAGTTGCTATCACTGAATATCCATCCGCTGTTGGAGAATATCTGGCAGGGAATTTTTCATTAGTTTTTGTTGGACAGCCTCCTACAAATAATAACTATAATGTTACTTGTAATTTTAGGATCAGAAGAGATCAATAATCGATTTAACTACTAATTGAAATTGAAAGCCTTCTTATTAAACAGAAAGCTTTTTTTATTCCCTTTAAACTACGCCGCTGTTTTCGTAAATTTGCCGCACAAAAAACTTAGTAAAGATATACAGTACAAGAGTGTCCTTCGGCTTCGCTCAGGATAAACTGCCAATGCAGTTAAAAGCGTTATCAGGGTTCAACTCCAAAAAAAATATTATGGCAGAGAAAATCACTATGAA
>JANMWP010000678.1:0-1888 GCA_031394065.1 Chitinophagaceae bacterium | reverse complement strand
CCATAATGTTATTTTTTAAGTTTGCTTTCAAAATATTTTTTCCTAATGTTAATCGCTCTTTCAATTTCGTTTGCAGGCACTTTGTCCACCTTTTTAATAAAACCGTGAGTTGCAAAAACTAGTGTTTCGGTTTCTTTGTCTTTGTCCCAAAATGCAAGTAGTCAAATTTGCACACCGCCGAACTTCGTTCTAAATTCCCAAATGTCTTTTTGAAGTTTCTTGAAAAGTTTCGGGTCATTACTTTGTTCCGCAAGGTCAATGTTGTAGAACACTTTTCTTGCCGCCTTGGTGTCAAGTCCAGCAATGAATTTGTCTGCTTCCTCTAAAAATCGTGTCTGAAAGTATTGCAATTAAAAACGTTTTTGTAAAGATAATGCTTGTTTCCATAATTAGAAACTTTCTTTTTTGTCGTTTAGAATGAAGGAGGCTGAAAAAGCAGTACGACGTTCGAGGCTTTGTGCAGTTGGGGAATTGACCAACTGTCTGCCCGGAACTGAAGCTAAATTTATATCTAAAAGCCGATGTTTAGAACTGTTGCCCTGCAGAATTACGTCCGCCGAAACCAAAGCCTGGATATGCCGATGATTGCTTCAATGTCATGCCCCAATTGCACAAAGGAACCTTTTGTTGGCTGCAGTTATTTTAAAGTATAATTATTTAGTCAATAATTTGGCACATAAAACTAAAGGGATAATTAATAAAAGAACAGATAAAACTCCCCATAAACCTCTCAAAAAGGCAGATTTATTATTGTGTGCTTCCAAAATACGGGTCGCATTTTTTCGATAAAAACGATTTAAAATAAATAAAATGGATAAATAAAGGATTATACAAAAGATTTTACCCACTGTCGTTGAAGTGGAAAACATATCATAAACGTTGTATTTGCGTAACAATATGGCACCTAAAAGAAACCATCCCATAAAAATTATTGTCATCATATTTACTGATGCAAATAAAGGAATGTCATCCTTTGTTTTCAGAAATAATTTGTAGTAAGTCGCAAATAAATAGTTAAGCATTTTTAGGGTCGTTTATAATTGCAGCAAACCTGATTAGCGGCTGTATTGAGTCCTGTAGCTACCATCTAATTTTCTCAATAGATGTGTCTGCAGGTAACTCGATTGGGTCAACCGATGGGAGTGTAAATCTATTTTTTTCATAGTCTTTCACTTTCCAGTCTATTTGTCGTCTCAATTTTAAATAGGCATCACAAGGATTATTCCAGATTGCATAAATTAATTCTTCCTCTAACCAACCTGTGTCAACAGGACAATTGATAAAAGGTTTCCTGTTAAGTATTGAGTCGAGGATTTTGGCACTCCGATAACTTTTATAGCTTGCTACTGTTTGTACAAAATGAATCGCATTGTCAACGCTTTTATTTATGCAAATATTACGGTAAAAATTTCTTTTGTAATAAGTTTCAAAAACTTCAAGATAGGCAGTGTCTGGAAACTCTTTCATTAGCTTAAATGAAATTTCACTCATGCTCCAGGCATTTGATATCAGTAAGTCTTTTATAACCCTGATATCATCTCTTTTTTTAAAACTGGCTAATCCAAATAAGGCAAATTCAAGATCTCCAATCCATGGCTTACTATAGTCGCCAATAGATTTCCTTTCACGTATCGCCATATTCTTTATGTATGGGTAATATTTTTCCTTCGGTTGAATTTTTGAAAGAATTGTATATGCTGACCGCAAGTAGTTATGTTTGGTTATTACTTCGTCAATTGTTTTGTTTTTATCATCCTCATCTTTCCATTTGGCTTCCTCAATTATGTCGTCAGAAACGGCTCTGTACCAAATTCCCCATTCGCCTGCATCAGTAGCTACGATTGCGGTGTCATCTAAATGATTCATTAAAATGTCAAAGTGATTGAAA
>JANMWP010000650.1:0-3749 GCA_031394065.1 Chitinophagaceae bacterium | reverse complement strand
GTGAAACATCGCCACCATTGCGCAATACATCCCGTACCAATGTAGATGCAACGGATGTAAATTGAGGTAAACAGGTAAGAAAAATGGTTTCTATTTTTTTATCAATACTTCTGTTCATATCGGCAATGGCTTTTTCGTATTCAAAATCATTTACGTAACGAATGCCCCGTAAAATAAAATTGGCATTCACTTTTCTGCAACAATCAACAGTCAGTCCGTCATAAGCCAGTACTTCTACCTTGGGATTATTTTTATAGTTTTCTCTTAACCATTTTAACCGTTGCTTTTCGCTGAACATGGGTTTTTTATTGGCGTTACGGCCAATACCAATTACCAGTTTATCAAACAAAGGCAGGGCACGGTCTATAATGTCGGTATGTCCCAAGGTTACGGGATCAAAGGTGCCGGGGAATAAACAAATCCTCATTAATGGATAATTGATAATTGGTTAATGGATAATTCCTTAAAAAATTGCCTTTCTTCTCTTTTACCAAAGTACAAAATGTTATTGTAAAATGAGATAATTGATTTCAAAAGCATTATCAATTATCCATTAAAAAATTATCCATTTGTCTTCCCTGCCAGCAAATAAAGCGCTGCCATCCTCACCGCCACACCGTTCTCCACCTGCTGCAAAATTATTGATTGATTACCATCTGCCACATCACTGTCAATCTCCACACCCCGGTTAATGGGCCCCGGATGCATAATTACAATTTCTTTCTTTAAAGTATCCAGTAATTTTTTGCTAATACCATATGCAAGATTATATTCCCGCAGTGATGAAAAAAGCACCTGGTTCTGTCTTTCGAGTTGAATACGCAGCACATTGGCTACATCGCACCATTGCAATGCTTTTTTAATATTGTATTCTACTTTTACGTTTAGTGCTTCTTTTATATATTTTGGAATAAGTGTTGGCGGACCCGAAACCATTACCTCGGCACCCATCTTATTTAAAAGGTAAATATTGCTGAGTGCAACCCTGCTGTGCATGATATCACCAACCAGCAAAACTTTCTTCCCTTCAAGGCCTCCCAGTTTTTCCTGAATTGATAAAGCATCCAGTAAAGCCTGTGTAGGATGTTCATTAATACCATCGCCTGCATTAATAATAGCAGCGGGAATATGTTTGGCAAGAAAATGTGGGGCACCGCTGGCACTGTGGCGCATTACCACCATATCCACTTTCATGCTTAAAATATTATTTACGGTATCCAGCAAGGTTTCGCCTTTTGATACAGATGAGGCAGAGGTTGTAAAATTAATAGTATCGGCACCAAGTCGTTTTTCTGCCAGTTCAAAAGAAATCCTTGTACGTGTACTGTTTTCGTAAAATAAATTAACGATGGTTACATCTCTTAATGACGGAACTTTTTTAACGGGGCGTTGTAAAACTTCTTTGAATTGTTGGGCTGTTTGCAGAATTAATGCAATATCGGAAGGAAGTAAATCTTTAATGCCCAATAGATGTTTGGTAGATAGTTGCATTAAGGAGCAAAGTTAATAGAAAAACAGATAAAAAGAAAAGAAAAAGCTGCAAGGGAAATAGCCACAAGGGAGAAGCCGTTAATTTAAGGAGACTTCTCTTTAGCAGACTTGCCCCTTGTGGCTTATAGCTTGTCCTTAATACAGCACCACCGCCTCCTTATCCCACTCCACTTTTACTTTTTGCGAAATAACTGAGTCAATTGCTTTACCGCAATAGTCAGGCTGAATGGGTAGTTCCCGGTTAAATCTTCTATCAACCAGGGTGCATAATTCTACTTTGCGGGGTCGTCCAAAATCCTGGATAGCATCCAGTGCCGCACGGATAGTACGACCGGTATACAGCACATCATCAATTAAAACCACTTTTTTATCATCAATTGAAAAGGGAATATCGGTTGTATTGGCAACATGCAGTTCATCGCGTACATCATCCCGGTAAAAAGTAATATCTAAAATACCGTATTGGATTTTTTCATCCGGACACAATTGTTTTATACATTCCATCAGCTTTGCACCTACCTGCACACCACGTGGCTGAATGCCGATAAAAACAACATCATTCAAATTAAGGTTATTCTCCAAAAGCTGGTGTGCCAGTCTTAAAATGGTAAGATGCAGTTCCTGCTTATTTAAAATCGTTTTCAATGTAAATATTTGTACAGCGAATTTATCGGTTATTGGCCGATAAAAAAAATGAAGCTGAATTATTTACCGCCCTTCAGTTGCTTCTGCAATAATTCCAGATCATCCCAGTTAGCTGTTGCAGCCAGTTTAGCCTGCTTTGGCCAGGTACCCGGATTGTGCATACTGAATTTGCTGCCGCCCGATTCCAAAATTGCTTTTAAGTTTGTGATAGTTGTTTTTGAAAGCTGCTTATAACTGTAAATTTCATTTTTATACAGCAAAGCTTCTATCTTTTTTCCAATGCCTTCTACTTTTGTAAGATCATCTTTTACAACAACCAGTTTGGGCTTTGCAGCTGCTTTTGGTTTAACTGATTTTGGTTTTTGTTCCTTTAGTTTATCTGTAATTTCCGGCACCCTTACAATACAATTCAGTACCGGGTATCCCGACATTTCTGCGTTTACTTTCTCTGCATCATCATTTACCCACATGCCACTGCTGAGCAGGTAACGGTATTGATAATCATTACCGGCGGCAAGTTCAACATCTGCAGCCATTGATCCATCAGCCTGCTTTTGCAGGTAAATACCTTCGTCAGTATTCCAGTTATTAAATTCTCCAAGCAATACACATGCTTCTGCACCAATAATATCTGCAGCTGGCAATGTGAATGTAATTTTTGTTTTCATTTTCTTTATTATTATTTTACTTATTTACTAAATTATTGGTAGTGTACCAGTTTGAAATTCTCTTTAACAATTTTACTGTCAGGTTGAGCCTGTCGAAACCGGGACTATATAAAGGCAACCCGTCTTCGACAAGCTCAGACTGACAGCTTTTATTAATTATCAGCTGATAAATTTGATACAACACTAACAGTATTTTTATTTCTCCTGTAAAAAAGCATATCGGTAATCTGTTGGAGAATTGAATGTTTCTTTAATGGTACGTGCACTTAACCAGCGGTATAAGTTTAAAATTGAACCCGCTTTATCGTTGGTACCACTGCCTCTTGCGCCGCCAAAAGGTTGCTGGCCTACCACGGCACCGGTTGGTTTATCGTTTATGTAAAAATTACCTGCACTGTTGCGTAATTTATCTGTTGCCAGTTCTACTGCAAAACGGTCACGTGCAATTACAGCACCTGTTAATGCATAAGGCGAAGTTTCATCAACCAGTTTTAATGTTGATTCAAATTTATTTTCATCATAAATATAAACGGTAAGTACCGGGCCAAACAACTCTTCGCACATGGTTACATAATTTGGATCAGATGCTTCAATTATCGTTGGTTCAATAAAAAACCCTTCCGTTTTATCACACTTACCACCTACCCATACTTTTGCACCACTATCACGCTTTCTTGAATTTTTAATATAGCCCTCCAGTTTATCAAAACTTTTTTCATCAATTACTGCATTCACAAAATTGGTAAAATCTTCTACCGTTCCCATCTTCATCGTTTTCACTTGCTCAACCAATTTCTTTTTTACTTCCGCTGCAATGTTTGATGGAATGTATGCTCTTGATGCAGCCGAACATTTTTGTCCCTGAAATTCAAATGCACCTCTTGCCAATGCGGTAACAACAACATCGGGCTCTGCACTTTTATGTGCAATCACAAAATCCTTACC
>JANMWP010000649.1:0-1584 GCA_031394065.1 Chitinophagaceae bacterium | reverse complement strand
GATTCGTATAAGGTTTTAAAAGCAGCTTTTTTCTCAAGCTTGGATACAACTTTAGAAGAAAATAAAAAAGTCGTGTCTGTAACGCTTGTCATTTCTACATCGTAGCCATACATTTTTTTTGCATCACCAATATAATCTTTCAAATTTTCCAGGCTTTTTTCAGTTTGTTGTATAATTTTATTGGAGTTAAAAATATGCTGCCATAAAGTTGCTGTATAAGTGGCTGTAACTTTACTGTAATGTCCAGTATCCGGCATTACATTGAAGAGTATTGGTTTTGAATTTTCATTTTCTGTGACCTCGTATTGGGCTGAATAGCCAATAATATTGGTTATTTTCAGTGAACTGTTTTCATACGCAACACTTTCCTGTTTAATTATTTTATTGCTATTGGTATCTGCCGTTGCAAAGGGCAAAAACCATTTGGCTATTTTATTCAAGGATGAAATTTCCCGGTGAATTACCGGAACGGAAGCATTGATCTTAATTTCTTTGTGATGTACTGTTTTAAATAAAGTGGCATAAACAATAAATGCAGTTAGAAGAATAAGGATTGTAACTGTAATGAATTTTCTGTTGATCACTTTGTAAAATTGTTTAAAATAGATTTCAATTAAATAAGCGCAAAAATAAAGCTAACTGAATTACCAAACCGATTTCATTTCCCAAATCTGCAACTTTCCAAATTTGCTTTTTAAACCGGCGTTGAATAATACTATGCCGGTATCGCCAGCATCCGGGAAAAGCTGCGCCGTAAAAACTGCTTCGCCGCCATTTACAAAAATTTCGGCAACGCTGTTGTCGTAAAATACCTGCAGGTGAATTTTATTATTCTTTAAAGCAATATTTTTTTCAAAACGCAGCAGTTTTTTAAAATTATCATTAAAGCTGATATTACCGCTTTTACTACGATCAATGTAAAATACTTTTGTTGCAGCATTATAACCAATTTCAAAATAATTGTTTTCTCCAACTGCCAGCTTTAAGCCGCATACCTTATCAGCAGAGGGTTCTATATCAACCTGCAATTCAAATTGTTTACTCTTTACCGGCAAAATATTTTTATCAGTAACAATAATACCCGTTGATTTAAACAGTTCTTTTCGTAGTGAATTTGTAATACCTACCGGTTTTTGTATCAGCAGCCATTCATTGTTTATTTTTTTTACACTTAGGCTGCGGGGTATTGCCATGGCACTTTTCCATGGCGTGGTTGGAATATCGTTGGCATAGTTCCAGTTATTTACCCAGCCAATACTGGTTGGTAAATGAGTTACCGGTAACTGATTATATGCAATGGCTGCGTAATAATCAGGGCCATAATCTGGCCGTAAAATTTTATCTGTTGGAGTTTCATTTATAAACTTTTCTCCGTCAAATTCTCCAACAAAATATTGCATGGTTGCATTCATCGACATTTGCAAAAGCCATTTCTTTTTGCCAGGCATACCTTCAACAGGCACCGCTGTCAGGTCGGGGCATTCCCAAACACCACTTGTATCGCCAGCAGGCCCAAAATCACTCAAATGTTTCCAGTCTTTTAAATTTGTTGATGAATAAAATTGCACGATGTGTTCAACCGGC
>JANMWP010000642.1:0-1617 GCA_031394065.1 Chitinophagaceae bacterium | reverse complement strand
CCTGGTCTATAATTTCTTCCATATAGTCTGGATATTTATTGTTGAACGTTTCAGCCCAATCAATTAATTCTTGGATAATCCAATCTTTATAGTCTTGTTGAATTTTCATTTTGAACGGTATTTGCGTTAGGGATTGAAGCGGAAATCCTTTTGTGAGGAACGAACAAAAGATTGTAGCGGAAAGCCCGACCCGATAGGGGAACGCCCAAAACATTTTCCAAAAAAATGTATTTTGGTTTTTTCTTTTTCTCACTTAATATTTTATGAATTGACCACCATAGAACCCCTTTCTTGCCGATTAACCCTTTTGAGTTTTTTAAAGTTGTTGCTACGGAGTAGTCCTGGCAGGGAAAGCCGCCGACTAATATGTCATGGTCGGGGATTTTTGTAACGTCAACAGTTGTTATATCCTCGTTGCTGTGTCCATCTTTGCCAAAACGTTGCTCATAAACTAATGAGGCATGTTGTGTTTTTGGTGATGGTTCCCATTGGTTGCTCCAAACAACTTCATACAAAGGCTTAATTGATTTGGTATATCCCGAAGAGGCGAATTTCTTTTTCCATCCTTCTAATCCTAGTCTGAAACCGCCAACTCCTGCAAACAGTTCTGCAACTTTAATTTTATTTGGCATTGTGATTGGTTTTTAAGTATTCAACTCTATCTTCCGCAAGTATAAGAGTATCTAAGTCTGCCTCTTCTTCCAATATCTTATAAATAAATTGGTCACTCAGCAACTCTTTCAACAAGCGGTTAAAAAAATCAATGACTAATTTCTCGCTTTTCAATTCCTCACATCCAAACCCCAGCTCAGCTTATTACGCAGCGTTTGTAAAAAATTATTTTCGTTAAGGCGGATAAGATTAATGCCGAAACTTTCTTTGCGTACTGCCAGCTGAATTTCTTTGGTAACTATTTCGCGGCGGCTGTCTAAAGTGCATAAAAAACCATCGGTACGGCCTTCAACTTCAAAAGAAACAATGGTGTTATCGGGTACAATAATGGGGCGTATATTTAAATTATGTGGCGATACCGGCGTAATTACAAAACTGGCGCTATCAGGGAAAACAACAGGCCCATTGCAGCTTAATGAATAACCGGTAGAGCCGGTAGGCGTTGCTACGATCAATCCATCGGCCCAATAAGTATTTAAAAATTCACCGTTTAAATAGGTGTGAATTTTTATCATGGGCGATGAATCTTTTTTATGCAACGTAAATTCATTTAGTGCATAAGGCGCATCACCAAATAAAGGACTGTCGGAATCTAAATGCAATAATGTTCTTTTATCTAAAATATAAGTTCGGTTTACCAACGCTTCTACAGCCGGTATCAAATCTTCTTTACCAATATTGGCTAAAAAACCCAGGCGGCCGTAATTAATACCTACAACCGGAATACCGCTGTCCTTTACCAGTGTAACCGTATCAAGCATGGTGCCATCACCTCCCAGGCTTATGATGAAATCTATATTTTTATCCAGATCTTCGGATGAATTAAAGGTTGAGTATTTTGCTTTTGCGCTGATGGAAGAATAAAACTGGTTGAAGAAATCCTGGTAAAAAACCAGTTCTACACCGCTCAATGCTAGCTCATCCAGCAACTGGATGATATCCTTG
>JANMWP010000628.1:0-2111 GCA_031394065.1 Chitinophagaceae bacterium | reverse complement strand
TTCAAAATTTGCTTTAAAACCTCCTTTTGATGGTAGATGACAGGGAGCACATTTTGCCTGTATCAACGGAGTAATATCAGTAACATAGGTTGTTGGTATTACTTTAGTCGTTTTAGTAGCTTTGCTTTTTTCGGAACAGGCTGTAAAGACCGTAATACCCAGCATCATTAAAATAAAAGCTATTTTTTTCATACAAATTGTTTTAATAAATAAGAATTCAAATTAAAATAAAACGTTGATATTAGAATAAATGTTTTATAAATGCTAATTCTAAAAAGCCCGCAATGCTGTTAACATATCATTTTTGAAAACAGATTTTATCATGTAAAATTTTAAATGCATTGAAAACAATTAATTTTTTAAAAGTTCCTTACATAAAAAAATGCAAACAATTTTGTTTGCATTTTTTTTATATTCTTAATAGTGTTCTTAGTTTTTCAACAGGGTAGGATTATGCCTTTATATAAGCACATTTATGTTCCTGTGCCCGGCCAATAGCCCATAATCCGGATGGAACTAACTGTATACCTGGTAAAATTCCCGAAAGCCAGTCGTTCAGTACATCTTCATGTTTCAATTTCATTTTTTCGGCAACTTTGGCACTGTTTACAGTTATTGCCATATTGCACAGGCAAAACATAACACCACTGTCCTGTAATTCATTTATACCAATTGGTACAGGGCCAACTCCTGGCACACTATACCCAGGGTTTGGTTTCCAGAAACGATTACGTAATGCCGGGGCGCCGGTAGTATCATCCTTAATATCAAATGCCTCGCCTAATTTATATTTTGCCCATAACCGATCTTCAAAAGCATATGGAATTGCATTGTGCCGTAAAACCACTACTACAGTGCTTTCTTTTTCTGGTGTGCCTGTTGCAGCGTTCGTTAATAAAAAAACTTTTGGCCAGGCAAATGGAAGAATTGAATCATGTCCTTGTTTGGGATCAGCAAAATCAAGTATCATCCTGTGTTTTCCATTAATTTTATTAAACCATTCGTCAGGATCTCCAGAGTCACTTTTTTTGTTCTCTAAAGACGAAAATACACCGGCATTTGCCTTTGCCGGTATCCCAAAAGCAGATAATCCGAGTGCAGCAGCACCTGTAGCAATTGTGCCCAGAAATTTTCTTCGGGGCGAGTTTTCTGTTTTGTTTTTTTCCATTGTATAAAAATTTTGAATTAAGAAATACAGGTTTTAAAGTTTTATGAGCAGGGTAAAATACAAACAAGATTTGTAAAATGCAAGTGTATTGCTTTGTTCTTAAATATTTGCCAGGCAGTTTTTTATAAATTTGCAGTAATATCTCAGTTTGAATTGTCGCTTTAATTAATGAGTTGTCAGCCTGAGCTTGTCGAAGGCGGATTACATAAAGAAATTATACCGTCTTCGACAAGCTCAGACTGACAGCTTTTCAAACTGATACACATCTAAATTTGCTGCTTCTAATCCTATAACGCCGTTATTCTTACCTTTGCACTCAAAATCAAAAACTATATGAAAGAAGTGTATATTATTTCGGCAGTTCGTACGCCGATAGGGAGTTTTGGGGGTTCTTTAAAGGGATTTACGGCAACTCAGTTAGGAGCAATTGCCATAAAAGGGGCATTGGAAAAAGGCGGGGTTAAACCCGAATTGGTGAACGATGTATTGATGGGTTCGGTAATACAGGCCAACCTGGGACAGGCACCTGCACGCCAGGCTGCAAAATTTGCAGGCCTGCCTAATGAAGTAAACTGTACAACCATAAATAAGGTTTGTGCCAGTGGTATGAAAGCCATTGCACAGGCAACTCAAAGCATTTTATTGGGCGATGCTGATATTGTTGTAGCCGGCGGTATGGAGAGTATGAGCAATGTGCCTTTTTATGTTGACAGCATGCGTTGGGGAAACAAATACGGTAATACTCAGTTGATAGATGGTTTGGCAAAAGATGGCCTTACCGATGTATATGATGGTAAAGCAATGGGTAATGCAGCAGAACTCTGTGCATCTACCTGCGGCGTAAGCCGTGAAGAGCAGGATGCATTTGCTATTGAAAGTTATAAACGCAGCCAGGCCGCATGGGAGAAAGGTTTGTTCTCCAATGAAGTGGTGTCGGTGGAAA
>JANMWP010000581.1:0-1624 GCA_031394065.1 Chitinophagaceae bacterium | reverse complement strand
TGCTTTTTCTCTTTTTCGCTGTCCGCCATAATACTGATCAATGAGTGCTGTTGCCTTTTGATAAGAGGTTAACGCCGCAGCAGTTTCATTTTTTTCGTTTTGAATATCGCCCAACCCTTGCCAGGCACCACGCAACCAGTAAGCCACATTTACTTCTTCTTTATTGGAAAGCCCTGGAGTTAAAATTGTAATGGCTTCCTTACTGTTTATTTCTGCCAAATCTTTATTGCCCGATTTTAAAAAAATCTCAGATAAGGTTGATAATAGTAACCCATGCAGCGAAGAATTTTTTTTCACCTGCTTCAATCCCTTTTCGCAATATTGTTTTGCAAGCGCAAGATCATCTTTCCAGATAGCTGTGGTAGCCAGGTTATGACAGATAGATGCAATTTGAGCCGTATCATTTTTCTCTGCTAATGCCAGACTTTTTTCCTGTATAAAAAATGCCCGATCGTAATCGCCAAGCCGGGTATAATCATTACCCAGCGGTTTTAATACATACTCCAATACATCAACTGATGCTATCGGTTTATCAAAATAAAAACGATACGCCTGTTCGTAGGCATCGATTGACTTTAAGATATTACCGTTGTATAAAAGATAATATCCCTGTGCAGCCAGGCAATAAAACCACTCTACCTTTTCGGCATCCGTTTTTGGCATACGCCAAACAGATGCCTGTGCTTTGGATAAAATTGAAATCCTCACCGGATCATCATACACATATGTCCTGTAACTGTTCAGCCAGGCTGCCAGGCTATCGGCTTTGCGGAGAGAATCGAGCTGCTGCTTTAATCCGGCAGGCAACTGGTCATCGGTTTTATTTATTTTATTTGATGATTGTGCAGTTATAATTATAAAAACAATTACACAGGATATAGCGATTAGAACCTCGTAAAATCTTTTTTGCATCAACTATAGTTAGATGATTAAAGAAATAAAAATTACTGCTGTAATTTAAAACCTCCATGCAAGATACGCATACAGGCCATTACGGGGAACCCTGAAATAATGAATATACCGGGCACCCAATACCGGGCCAACCCTTACCCGGCCAAACTGCACATCTGCAAAAACAGCAACATCAACATTGGTAAACCAGTTTGATGTTGGATATGTTTTTTCAATAATGATGGGTGTTGGGTTTGGCTGCTGCTGCATATGTATTACCTGCCGGTTGGTTATTTTGGTATAAGCATCAAATGAAAGTATGGAGCCAACTCCGGCTCCCATCCAGTTAAAAAAATTATACCGCAGTTGCACCGGCACAAGATCGAGTTTTATAATTTTTGATTTTGCAAACCCTTCTCTTTGAAAAATATGGAAGGTGCCGCTGTTAATAACTGTGTCTTTGTTTTCGGTACGGTTATAAATCAGTTTTTCGGGGAATTGCAGGTAACCCAGGTACAATTCTTCCTGCAGGTATTTGCGGTATGGTGCATAAGGTGATAAACTGACGCCGATAGAAAAATAATTTTCATCTTTACCATTCTTACCAAAAAATAAATTGTAGCCTGCAATTATACCAAATGATTTACCCGGTTTAAAATATCCCTTGGGGCTATTGGTGTAAATGGGTTTGTTGTTATCAAAAACAATGGCGGCATTACTTACAAAAGGAAGT
>JANMWP010000539.1:0-1786 GCA_031394065.1 Chitinophagaceae bacterium | reverse complement strand
AACAATTCGTGTAATTCATTTTAATCAGTGTAATTAATGAAATAATTTAGGCCAGTTTTCATCTGCGTTTTTTTTAAGCGCTGCTTCGTTTTTATTCCAGTCTTTTAAGGTGTTGGTAAAATACCGGTTATAAAAAAGGTAGAGTTTACCATTCAGCAGTTTAAATGTTTCCGGATCGATGGAAACTTTTTCTCCGCTATTGCCCATTGCGTAAGCACACCAGCCGCCGTATTCAGGCTCGTACTTAAAGGGGGCCGCTTTAAAAGCCTCTTTATTTTCTACCGATGAAAAATAATAAAGAATGCCCTGGTGAAATACTGCCAGCTCTTTTTTACCTTTTACAGCTTTGTTTTGGGTAAAATAGGCTACCGGGTCATATCCTTTTATGGCCAGCCCGTTTTCGAGGTTAAAATGCTTTTTACGCAATGCACCGGGGTCCTGAGCAAAAGCGGTTAAACTGAAAAGGCAGATGGCAAGTAAAAATGCTGTTAATTTCATGATGATTAATTTATTTTACAAACGTATTATGTTTACTAAAAGTTTTATGTCGTACAAGTGACATGATTGAAAGATGATAGTAATTTACAAATACCTGAAACCTTTTGTTTATTTTAAACGTATATTATATATGGAAGTTTAAACACGCTGTGTAAGATATGTTTGTTTAATGTCATGCAGCAGACAAAAATGTTCAGCCCTTTAAACTAAAATTGCATTTTAAAAAAACATGATGGCAAAAACAATTTTTACCTGGGCCTTACGCATTATTGCAGCTGTTATTTTGCTGCAGACTTTATATTTTAAATTTACAGCACATCCGCAGTCGGTAGAATTATTTGCCAAACTGGGTATGGAACCCTGGGGAAGAATCGGGACCGGTGTTGGGGAATTAGTAGCTGCCATATTGATTTTAATACCAAGAACCACGTTGATAGGTGCCATTATGAGCTTAGGCCTTATGGCAGGCGCAATTTTTTTCCATCTTACCAAATTGGGCATTAACTTTGGGGGCGATGCCGTCTTGTTTATTTATGCAGTAATTACTTTTAGTTGCTGCCTTGGTTTAATTATTTTATACAGAAAAAATATACCGCAACTTTTAAAATTAAAATTTTGACAAGCGTTTTTAATAAATCTACTGAAGCATTAAACAGCCTGGTTAATGTATTGCAGCAATTGCCGGAGCCAGACAGTTATACCAATCCCTGCGAGGCATTAAGCAATGCGACCATTGGCCAGCATACCCGACATATTATTGAACTGTACCAATGCCTGATTGCCGGATACCAGGCCGGAAAAATAAATTACGATGACCGTAAAAGAAATACCCTTTACGAAAATCATATTCCGGCAGCAGTTGAAGTAATTAAAGAAATACAACAGAACCTGGCGCAACCGGATAAGCAACTGAATATTTTCTGCGGAACCGATGACAATTCAGTATGCATCGAATCAAATTATTACCGGGAGATATTGTACAACCTGGAACATTGCATACATCACCAGGCATTAATTAAAGTGGCCCTGCTTTCCATAAAAGATATCAATATTGCCGACGGTTTTGGCGTAGCACCTTCAACCTTACAATACCGAAAGGAATGTGCACAGTAAGTTTTGTACGGACAAATAATACCGTAATTATTACTTCAAACAGGGATGAAAATATACAGCGTGAAAATGCCGCTGCACCTGATTTTCATATCTTACCAAATAAAAAAATAATTTTTCCGAAAGATGCAAGGGCAGGAGGAACCTGGTTTGCAGCAGCAGATACCGGTGTAATTGC
>JANMWP010000528.1:0-2455 GCA_031394065.1 Chitinophagaceae bacterium | reverse complement strand
TGCTTTTTTTTAACCACCATGCAACCAGTATGTTTACAACCAGCAATACCGGAAGCAGCACCGTATAAGATTGCAGGAAATGTAAAAAAGAAGTGGCTTTAATAAGATCGTGAATGGCGCCAAAGAACAAATACCAAAGTGCTATAAAAAATGTGAGCAGTGCAGCAAAGAAATAATTTTTAGTAATGAGCCAGCTTAAGCCAAAGAACACAGCCATGCACAAGATGATGATGCCGCCAACCTGTATTACTTCGTACAGGTTAAGGTAGCCATAATTTTCTACACTGCCGTGCAGGCAAAAGAATACAGCCAGTAACAATAAAAAGAAAGGTATTTTTTTTAGCAGGGCCATTATTTGCGTGTCATTAAAAATAAAATGCGGTTGGTATTGCCTGCTTTTTCTTCTTTTACAATTGTATATTTTTGGGCGAAGATGGATCTGAAATTTTCAAGACTGTAATCATCAAAAATATCTTTGCGGTTTTGCAAAAGCAGTTTTACTTTTTCATCAGTTTTTGGTACAAACTCTATAATGAGGTTATCGCCCATTGGTTGCAACCATTCGGCAATTAAAGCTAAAGGCACATTATTGGCAATGGCCAGGTGATGAACAAGGGCTAAAGCCAGCACCAGGTCAGCTTTTAGCCTTGCTGTGATAGATTCTCTTTCGGTATTGGCCCAGCCAATGGCAGGTGAAGGTGTGGTAAGATTGTTTACCAATGGCAAAATGTTTGGTATGCCTTCTTTTTTTATTTTAAGATACAACTCATTAATGCAATTACTGTCTGCATCGGTTGCAATTACATTTTTATCATCTTCAAAAATTAAGCTGAAGTGGCCGTCGTTGGCACCGAGATCAATCACTGTTTTAAAATCAATAAAGTTGCTGAAAGATTTTACCAATGTTGTTTTGGCGGCGAGATAATCATCTCCTAAAATGGTATCGGTATAATAATCATCCCAGGCTGTCTTTATTTTTTTGGGCGATAATTTTTGTACAAAACTTTCCAATCCTTTTATTAAAAGTCCCAGTTTTTGTTTAGAGAAATTATTTTCACTGCCGGTCTTTTGTTTTTGCTTACCCGAAAATTTTGCCTGCAGATGTACGTGCAGCAGCGTGTTCAGATTCCATTTTGATCTTTTGGGCAATAAGTTTACAAGTATATCCATTGGGATGCCATTGGGATAAACCGCAAACAATTTACCGGTATCGGGATGGCAATAATGCATGAGCAGCAGCGGTGCTAAAAAGCATTCGCTAAACTGGCGGTAAGCGATCCAGGGTTTACCTTCTTCGTAATTTTCGAAAGAAAGCGTATCAATAAAGATCGGTTTGCCTTTATAAAACTGAATGTTGAACGGCGTTGCATCTTTCAGTATCATTCCTTTTTTTAAAGATGTGGTTGCAATCTGCAGGGTAAGCAGCGCTGCATCTTTCCACATATCAAAACTCCATTCGTAAGGATAGCTGATGAAAGGGATCTGTTCGGGAAGAATTACCCTTCCTTCCGTAAAATCAAATTGGTTAATGTCTTCAATTTCATGGTGCGAAATTAAATATGCCTTCTTTACCAGTTCCTCATATAGGCCGCTGCTCATTAGTTGAGCGTAATGCACTTGATAGCCGGGGTGCATATAGCGGTAGACTTTCCCGTTCTGCTTAAAAACAAAACCGCTGTTATCTCTGTATGAAGCTGGATTGGGATTCATTCAATTTGATGTTAATGCTTTTTATGCACCGCTTTTTGTCAATGCTTCGACAGGCTCAGCAAGACAAAAAGCTGTCAGCCTGAGCTTGTCGAAGGCGGGATGATATTGAAACAGCAATTTGCAATTTATTCAACCTTATCTTTTTCTTCATCCTTCTTTCCTTTTTTTCCGGTAAAAAACGCTTTTACATTTAACCAGAAATTTTTAAAAAAGAAACTGATACCCAGTACAGCCGCAATGATCATCTGCAGCATATAACTGCCGCTTCCGGGATCGATGTATAACAAAAAGAAATGCATGGTTGATTTTAAATCTACACGAATTTAGTAAAAGCAAACCATTAGGAATGAAGAATTAAGAATTACATTTGAAAGCATAAAAATCAGCTTATGTCTTTTATCAACTACAACACTAAAAATAAAGTAACCATTTTTCCGGGCATACAAAGTGCCATGGAACATTCGGCACAAATTACATTTGGCTGTGTAACGTTGGAAGCTGGTGTAATTGCCCCGATACATAGCCACCCACATGAACAATGGACCTATATACTGGAAGGACAAATGGAATTTACATTGAATGGCGAAATGCAATTGCTGTTGCCGGGCATGGGTGCTTACATTGCTTCTAATGTATTGCATGGCGCTGTTGCTGTTACATCCTGTAAGGTTATTGATGTGTTTACGCCGGTGAGGGAGGACTATCGAGAGTTAGGAGTTATGAGTTAGGAGTTAGGAGTTGGGAG
>JANMWP010000495.1:0-10596 GCA_031394065.1 Chitinophagaceae bacterium | reverse complement strand
TGCAGCTTTTAAAATAAATGCCCCCCGTACTGCCTAATTTTTTATCCTTGTCAGGCATATTATCACCGTCGTTAAAAAATACAAAGTTCTTTGATAAGCTGCCTATGGGATTTGTTTTTACCCACAACAAAAGTTGTGCGGTGTATTTGTACATGCTGCCGGTAACATCTGCCACAATGGTGGCTTTTTCCCACTTTGTTCTGTCCAGTATTTTTAAAATGGAAGAATCGGGTATCTTATTTGTTTTTGTAACAATCATCGGCTTTTCAACAACGGTGGCTGGCTTTTGTGGAAGCACTGAATCCAGTTCAACCCACCTGGGGTAATATATACGGATAGAAGTTGAGCCCTTAAATTCTTTATACTCCGATTTGTTTATCAAACCTTCATCTAAAGCATCTTTTGGTTCCCGGGTTATAAATGAGTCAAGCCGCGACTTTTTTGGCGTATCATAATCTACAGAAGCAATGCCACCCCTGCCCACTTGTATATACCACTTTCCATTTTGAAATTTGCGGGGCCTGTTTGCATATATTCTTTCCAGGGCTATGCTTGCGCTGTCTTTTTTCTTAGTTAGGGTTGCCGGTTTTACAGCAGGGCCTGGTGAACCTGTTTTTACAATATCCTCCAGTTTAACAACTTCCACTTTTGCATTTTCTACCGTCTGCTTAGGCCTAAACTTTACAATTAAACCGTGAAACATCGTCATCGCTTTTTCTCTTAATTCACCATCGGTTTGCTGAAAGAAATTTACCTGCGCCAACTCGCCTGCTTCAATAAACGGAAAACGTTTTAAAAAAGAGGCTACCCTGCTTTTATTCAGCACCTGTAAAGATGCATTGATGGGGTAGTCGGTGCAGGCAACGTCAATAAAAATATCACCGGCAGTTTTTAAACCGGCTGTGTCTCCAAAAACATTCAGAATATTAGCATAACCAAAAGGCATTTGTACAATAACCTGGCCCGCTTTTATTTCTGCAGGCACGGCATATTTTTCAATAAAAACAGTTTTTTGGCAAAAACTTTTCGTTGATGCAAAGAGCATAAAAAGGAGGAGCATATATTTCTGCATACAAGCCATAAGTTCATAAAAAAATAGTGCGGCAATTAATTACGCTGTAAGTTAATAT
Source organism: Chitinophagaceae bacterium (assembly GCA_031394065.1). Classification (GTDB taxonomy): domain Bacteria; phylum Bacteroidota; class Bacteroidia; order Chitinophagales; family Chitinophagaceae; genus Ferruginibacter. The sequence continues at coordinate 9,466 of JANMWP010000495.1, read as the reverse complement.
TTTTTTGCTGCTATAGGTATTAAGTAGGTCCACTCATTCATGTTGAGTGCCATACAACAAGGAATAGGAAAGACGCTTACAATCTCAAAAAAAAGGTGGAACAGTTTTTGTCATGGTATAACAAAACTCAACCATCATGACTAAAACAATACACCTGGCAGGTATCTCCGGCAGTTTGCGAAAAGGATCTTTTAATACCATGCTGCTTAAAGCAGCAGCTGAACTTTTGCCCGATGAAGTAACGATTGAATTTCTCTCAATAGCCGATTTGCCAGTATATAATGGCGATATGGATATACCCGCCAGGGCAGCCAGGCCCGAGGCCGTAAAAAAATTCAGGGAAGCTTTAGCCAAGGCAGATGGAATAATAATTGCTTCACCGGAATATAATTATTCAATACCAGGGGGTTTAAAAAATGCGGTTGACTGGGCATCAAGGGGCGAAGATTCGCCATTGCCTGGTAAACATGTTTCTTTAATGGGTGCCACACAGGGGCAATGGGGTACTGTGCGTATGCAGCTGGCATTTTTGCCTGTATTTACGACTTTAAAAATGCTGCATATTAATAAGTTTGAAGTATTTGTATCAGTGGCGCAAAAGAAATTTGATACGGAAGGCAATCTTATTGATACTAATACAAAGGAGATTTTAAAAAAGCACCTCGAATTTTTTCAGGCAGCCATTGTGCAGCAATAAATAATTTTTTAACTGTTGATATTTTTCATCGTTTTCGTAATTGTTATGTAGGCGTATAACAATATTTTTTTTATTTTAAAAGAGCTAAACCCATAATGGAATTTTGCAAAAAAAACAATCGGGTTCAGGTGTATTTTGGTAAAATAAAAGCAAGCTACATTCCATATTCCCTTCGCTGCTGATGATTTTATTAACTGCTTTAACGTTCTATTCCATGCATTTCAATACCTTTAGGCTTCATATTCAGCAACTGCCATTGAATTTATCCATGCTCAAAAAGAACCTTTATATCTGTATCATTTTTTCTGTACTTATGCTCTTTCATAAATCCGGAACAGCCCAGCAAAATTCACAAAAAACAGATACTTTTTTCCTGGCTAAGAAAAAAGGGCTGCTGGGCAGACTTGGAAAAAGCATTTCAACAACGCCCCCCGATGAAACACCGGTTAAAGTTGTAAATCCATTTTTAAAATTCAGGGGTAAGATCATACGCTCTATTGAAACCATCAGACTTGGTTTTGAATACGATATTAATGATACCACAGAATTAAAAGAAAACTTTGGAGTACGCGTTGGACGACGGTTACATAAGAACACGAAAGATAATGTAATAAAAAACAACCTGTTTTTTAAAGAAGGGAGCAGGTTATTTCCTTATCTGCTTGCCGATAATGAACGTTATTTAAGAGATCTGTCTTACATAAAAGATGCAAGAATTCTGGTAGACTTTTCAGAAGGCAGTACTGACTCTGTAGACGTGGTTGTTTTAACCAAAGATGTTTTTTCTATTGGCTTAAATTTTTCAATAAGCAGTAAAGACAAAGGCAGAATAGCTTTACGGGAAGAGAATTTAATGGGTAGCGGAAATCAGATTTTAATAAGTGGATATCACGAAAATCCAAGATCGCCACAAAATGCCTTTGGGGCCGAACTACTTAAACGAAATATAAAAGGCTCGTTTTTGGATTGGACCATCGGTTATCAAAATTACCGCTATGCTTTTAGCAGTGATCGAAATCAGGAATCTGTTTTTTATACACGTTTGGAAAAACCTTTGGTTACACCTTACATTCCTGCAACCGGTGCATTAGAATGGTCTTATCAGCGAACCAGGAATGTGTATGATACCGACTCACTATACAAAGCCAATATTAAATACGAGTCTTTTAATTTAGATGGCTGGTTTGGTTACAGTTTGGATAGTAAACGTGCATTATATGCGAACCGTGAAATAAGAGTGCATCGGTTTGTTGCCGTAAGGGCTTTTAAACAATATTTTAAAACTGTACCCACCAAATATCTTACAAAATATGATTATCGGTTCACCGATTTTGCCGGTGCATTGGCTTCGCTTAATATTTTTAAACAGGTATTTTATAAATCCAATTTTATTTATGGCTTTGGCCGCAGCGAAGATATTCCGGAAGGTTTTAGTGCATCGGCAACAGCCGGATATGTAAATAAACAAAACATAAAAAGGCCCTACGGTGGCCTCAACCTGTCCTTATCTAATTTCAGAAAAAAAGGATTTTACAGCAGTTACATTTTAAGGATTGGCGGTTATTTTTATCGAAAGCGATTTGAAGATGTTGACATTTTATTCGATGTAAATCATTTTACACGGCTTCGCAAATTAAACTCTAAATGGTTTCATCGAATATTTTTGCAAACAGGCATATCGGCTCAGGCCAATCCTGTTTTAAATTCTCCATTATTTTTGAACAGTGAGTTTGGTTTGCCCTATTTCAGCAATGGGTCCCTTAATTCCGATTTAAGGGCAGTTATTAAAGCAGAAGCTGTTTTTTATAATACCAATAAAATAGCAGGATTCAGGCTTGCACCTTTTTTGTTTTCAGATGTTATACTGCTTAAACCTACCAAACTGGGCCTGCAGCACAGCGATATTTTTACAGCAATCGGTGGTGGACTTCGTACCCGAAACGAAAACCTTGTTTTTGGTACAATTGAATTGAAAGGCTATTATTTTCCCAGGGTAAATGGCGAAATGAAAGGTTGGAAAGTTGAATTAAACAGTAGTATCCGGTTTAAATTCAGAAGCAGTTTTATTAACCGTCCCGATTTTATTATGGCCAATTAATAAAAAAGCCATTCGCAAACGGGCAAATGGCATATAATTTTTTTAAACCTGTTTTACATTAAATCAAGCGCCTTGGCAAAAAATGTAACGTTGAAAGGCAATACCATACTGCAATATGAACCAATAGGAGATTGTAATACTATGAAAAATGCGGCCACAGAGGCTAAAAATAATACCCAGTAAAGTCCGGTTTTCTTTTTGGTTGTTTCCATTATTGTATTATTTTTTTTTGCAAATATAAGACAGAACTTTTTTATCTGCCACATTTTGCAAATTTGCTTACAATTTTTTTTTGGTAAAGCATTATATTGCAGATTCTTAATCCATTTGATGATTTTACATTTTTATTTACGCTATTCAACCAAATTCGGGCAAAAACTCTACGTATCTGGAAATACTCCTGAATTAGGTAATGATGATCTTTCTAAAGCTTTTGAATTAAACTATCTTAACGATCAGTTTTGGCATGGTAGTATTGATATTGCTGATAAAGATTTGATTGAGCCGCTTTGCTATAAATACATACTGGAGCTGGAAAGCGGCAATCAATTTGCAGAATTTGGCAACGATCGCCTGATAGATATTGATAAAGAAAAAGCCAGCCGGATCATAGTTTATGATACCTGGAATTATCCAGGGGAGTTTGAAAATGCTTTTTTTACGGCACCGTTTACAGATGTTTTACTGAAAAATAAACCGGGCAAAAACTCTTCTCCCAAGAAGAAAGCCCAGGCCACTACTCATCAGTTCAGGGTAAAAGCGCCTGTTTTAAAAGAAAATGAAGTAATCTGTATCAGCGGCTCCTCAGAAACTTTTAATGACTGGGATGAGGAAAAGGTTCTGTTACTTGATAAAAAAGATAACTGGTGGACAATCAAACTTGATTTAAGCAAGGATCCTTTTCCGGTGGGTTATAAATACGGAATTTACAGTCTGGGTGATAAAAAATTTATCAGATTTGAAGATGGAAACAACAGGGTATTGCTGAATGAGGATGTTGGAAATACATTTACAATTTTACATGATGGTTTTGCAAAACTTAATAATGTAAACTGGAAAGGCGCCGGTGTGGCTATTCCTGTTTTTAGTTTGCGCAGTAAAAACAGTTTTGGAACCGGCGAGTTTACCGATCTGAATCTGCTGGTTGATTGGGCAAAACTTACCGGTATTAAAATGATACAGCTGCTGCCTGTAAATGATACTACTGCAACAAAAACATGGAAAGATTCTTACCCGTATTCAGCCATCTCTGCATTTGCATTGCACCCGCTGCTGTTGAATATTGAAGCTGTTGCAGGTAAAAAAAATGCGGAATTGATTGCACCACTTGAAGCTAAAAAAAAGCAACTGAATAAACTGGATAAACTGGATTATGAAGAAGTAATGAAAATAAAAATTGCCGCCCTGCAGCAATTGTATGCACTTCAAAAAACAAGCTTTAAGGATGATCTGGATTATATAACATTTTTTGAACTAAACCGCCACTGGCTTGAGCCCTATGCCGCTTTTTCCTATTTACGTGATAAATATAAAACAGCCGGTTTTAATTTATGGGCTACACATACTGTTTATGATGATAGTGCAATTCAGCAACTGGTAAGTCCATTAGAGAGCCATTACGACGAAATTGCGATACATTATTTTACACAATATCATTTGCACCTGCAGTTAAAAGCGGCAACTGCATATGCACATAAAAACGGTGTGGTTATTAAAGGCGATATACCAATTGGTATTTGCCGCAACAGTGCCGATGCCTGGGTTGAGCCGGGGTTGTATCATATGGATGAACAGGCTGGCGCACCTCCGGATGCATTTACAGCCAAAGGACAAAACTGGGGTTTTCCAACCTATAATTGGGAGGCCATGCAAAGCGATAATTTTAACTGGTGGCGCAGGCGCTTTGATCAGATGAGTAATTATTTCGATGCTTTTAGAATAGATCATATTCTTGGATTTTTCCGCATATGGAGTATCCCGGCACATGCTGTGGAAGGCATTATGGGCAGGTTTATTCCTGCTATTCCGGTTTCAATAAATGAAATATTTGCAAAGAATATTACTTTTGAAAGATCACGATATACACAACCCTTTATTACAGATTCCCTCCTGATTGAATTTTTTGGTGAACAAAAGGAACCGGTAAAAAAACATTTTTTTACAGGACTTAAGCTGAAAGAAAAATACAATACCCAGCGAAAAATAGAAACTTTTTTTAAAACCAATAAAGTTTTTGACAATAAGGTAAAGCAGGGTTTGTATGATTTAATTGCCAATATTATCTTTTTTGAAGTTGAAGATTCAAACGGGCAGGAATTTCATTTCCGGATTTCTATGCAGGAAACCGTTTCATTTAAAAACCTGGATAAGCATTCGCAAAATCAGCTGGAAGCTTTGTATATAGATTATTTTTACCACCGGCAGGATGAGCTTTGGAAAAAAGAAGCCATGAAAAAACTGCCCGGCTTAAAAAGCAGTACTTCCATGCTGGTTTGCGGCGAAGATCTTGGAATGGTGCCACATTGTGTGCCCGAAGTGATGGAACAGTTGGGTATATTAAGCCTGGAAATACAACGAATGCCTAAAAAAACCGGCTCAGAATTTTTTCATCCAAATGATGCACCTTATTTAAGTGTGGTATCGCCATCAACACACGATATGAGTACCATACGTACCTGGTGGGAGGAAGATAATTTTAAAACCAAACATTTTTACAATCACCTGATGGGCCAAAAAGGAACGCCACCTGTTTATTGCGAGTCCTGGATCAATAAAGAAATTGTTCTGCAACACCTTTATTCACCGGCTATGTGGAGTATTTTTCAATTGCAGGATCTGATGGGAATGAATAAAGATATCAGAAGAGAAAATCCCCAGGATGAAAGAATTAATAATCCTGCAGAAGCTGAACATTACTGGAATTACCGCATGCATATTTGCCTGGAAGATTTATTGAAAAAAAATAAATTTACAGAAGAATTGAAAAAATATATTGCAGAAAGCGGCCGATGAGTAATTGGCTGGATGCTGTGGTCAATAATTTATAATTTAAGAATTACACTTTTAAATAAACAGGCTGTCAGTCTGAGCCTGTCGAAGACGGGTTTATTCAACATACCGGGTTCGACAAGCTCACCCTGACACAATTCTTAAACTCAAACTTTTGTCATTTGTAAAGAGCTTCTTTGCGAATACAAATTGTTTACACAGCAAGACAATACAATTCTCAATGAAACTCCGGTACAAAACATATAATCTTCCTTTTCAGCATCCATTCACCATCTCTAAAGGAACTAAAACGCACCAGCCAACGCTGGTTGTGGAGTTGGATTTTATGGGCATAAAAGGTTATGGCGAAGCGCCGGCCATTGCTTATTATAATATTACTGTTGAAAAAATGGTGGAAGATCTGGAACGAAAAAAAATCTTTGTAGAAAAATTCGCCTTCTCCGATCCCGAACGATACTGGCATTACCTGCATCATTTATTTCCTTCAAATCCGTTTCTGGTTTGTGCTTTGGATATGGCCGGATGGGATATTTATGGCAAACTGAAAAGAAAACAACTACATGAATTATGGGGGTTGGATATTGCTACAGCTCCTTTAACTGATTTTACAATTGGTATTGACAGCATTGATAACATGCTTGCCAAAATGAAAGAAAAACCCTGGCCCATTTATAAAATAAAAGTTGGAGTTGCTGATGATATTGAAATGGTGACTGCATTACGCAAACATACCGATGCCGTTTTAAGGGTTGATGCCAATGCAGGCTGGACATTGGAACAGGCACTTGAAAAAATTCCGGTTTTAAAAGAATTAGGCGTTGAATTTGTTGAGCAACCTTTGGCAAAAGATGATTGGGAAGGGATGAAAATATTATTTGAAAAATCAACATTGCCTTTAATTGCAGATGAAAGTTGTGTTGCCGAAGCTGATGTAGAAAAATGCCACGGTCATTTTCATGGTATCAATATAAAATTAATCAAGTGTAGTGGCATAACACCTGCCAGGCGTATGATAACCAAAGCAAAAGAACTGGGTATGACCGTGATGGTGGGATGTATGAATGAAAGTTCGGTTGGCACCGCCGCTATTGCACAACTGGCGCCCATGCTGAATTATGTGGATATGGACGGCACTCTTTTGCTGGCAGAAGATACGGCCGAAGGTGTGAAATTTGATTTCGGAAAAATCCTGTTTAATGATTTACCTGGTTTGGGTATTAATGTTCAATCATTCTAAATTTTATTTGGCAAATCAATTCATCAGCCGTTACTTTGTATTACAAGTGAAGCAAATAATAAACATACATCATCATCATACACTACCGCCAGGTAAGTTATGTTGATATGTATGCAATAAAGCATATTCTCAAAAGGGCTTACTGAAAAGTAAGCCCTTTTTTATTGCACCAAACCCATAAAAAAATTAAAACATGTTAAAGATCGCTGTTCAAAAATCAGGAAGATTGTACGAGGACTCTGTTAAACTTTTAAAGGAATGCGGCATACAGTTAAACAATGGCCACAAGCAATTGAAAGCTGTTGCCGAAAATTTCCCGCTGGAAGTTTACTTTTTACGGGATGATGATATTCCGCAGTACGTGTACGACGGCGTTGCGGATATTGGCATTGTGGGCGAAAATGTTTTGCTTGAAAAAGCAAAAGATATTGACCTGGTTTTTAGATTGGGTTTTGGTAAATGCAGGTTAAGTATTGCCGTGCCTAAAAATATGGCTTACCAGTCAGTAGCCAACCTGAATGGATTAAAGATTGCTACTTCTTATGGCGGTATACTTCAAAAATATTTACTGCAAAAAGGCAGTAATGCCGAAATTCATGAGATTAGTGGCTCGGTTGAAATAGCACCCGGCATTGGTTTGGCAGATGCCATCTGCGATTTGGTAAGCAGCGGTAGTACCTTATTCACCAACGGTTTAAAAGAAGTAGAGGTTATTTTAAGATCAGAAGCGGTGTTATGTGCCAATAAAAATCTTTCTGAAGAAAATACAGCTTTGCTTGAAAAACTATTGCTGCGTATCAACTCGGTTAAAACAGCAAAAAATAATAAGTATATTATGTTGAATGCGCCCAATGCTCAACTGAAAAATATTTGTTCATTATTGCCCGGTATGAAAAGCCCAACTGTTGTACCGCTTGCAGAAACCGGCTGGAGCAGCGTACAAACAGTGGTTAACGAAAATGATTTTTGGGATGTGATAGAAAAATTAAAGCGATACGATGCAGAAGGTATTTTGGTATTGCCAATTGAAAAGATGATCGTGTAAGAACCCCCTCCGCCCCCTAAAGGGGGAACTGGGAGTATTCGTTTTCTCACTCTTTTATTTTACCAGAACACCCAAAAAGCAAAACGACTAACAATGAATTTATATTTAAATCCCGAACAGCGTACCTGGCCAAATATTTTGCAGCGGCCGGTATTTGACTATAAGCTGCTTGAAGCTAAAGTATCATCTATACTTGGTGATGTAAAATTAAACGGCAATGATGCAATTAAAAACTACACTGTACAATTTGACGGTGTAGCGCTGAATGATTTTGTTGTAACTGAAAATGAAATAAAAGAAGCTGCTGAGAATGTAAATGCAGATTTGAAAGCGGCGATTGAAGTAGCAAAAAATAATATCACCAAATTTCACCTGGCACAAAAAGAGATGCCTGTAAAAATAGAAACTACCCCCGGTGTTTTATGCTGGCGAAAGTCTGTTGCCATTGAAAAGGTTGGTTTATATATTCCGGGAGGCTCAGCTCCTTTGTTTTCTACTTTACTCATGTTGGGTATTCCGGCTGTGCTGGCGGGTTGTAAGGAAATTATTGTTTGTTCGCCACCAGATAAAAATGGAAAAATAAATCCGGTGATCTTGTATGTGGCCCAATTGGTTGGTATAAAAAGAATTTATAAAATTGGCGGTGTACAGGCGATTGGGGCCATGGCTTATGGCACCCAAACGATTTCAAAAGTTAATAAAATATTTGGCCCTGGTAACCAGTATGTAACCTGCGCCAAGCAATTGGTTAATGCTGTAGGTATGGCTATTGATATGCCTGCCGGACCCAGTGAGCTGGCGGTTTATGCTGATGAAACCTGCAATCCGTCTTTTGTTGCTGCCGATCTGTTAAGCCAGGCCGAGCATGGTGCAGATAGCCAGGTATTGTTGGTTGCATCATCGCTTTCAATTGTAAAAAAAGTGCAGGATGAAATTGAAAAGCAATTAGCTGTTTTACCAAGAGAAGATTTTGCTGTACAGGCATTGCAAAACAGCGTAGCAGTTGTTATGGAGAATGTTTCAAATGCTTTTGATTTGTTAGCTGAATATGCACCAGAGCATTTGATAATTGCAAGTGGCCATGCTGAAGAGCTTGCAGAAAAAATTATTAATGCAGGCTGTGTTTTTCTGGGGCATTATTCACCGGAGAGTGCCGGTGATTATGCATCAGGTACCAATCATACACTGCCAACCAATGGATATGCAAAAGCATATAGTGGTGTGTCGTTAGATAGTTTCGTTAAAAAAATAACATTTCAGCAGATAAGTAAAGATGGGATACAAAATATTGGAATGGCTGTTGAAACAATGGCTGCCGCAGAGAGATTGATAGCACATAAAAACGCAATCAGCATCAGGTTAAATGAAATAAATAATTGA